>JALVNE010000211.1 GCA_027026755.1 Sedimenticola sp.
GATCTTATGCCCGCGGCGATTGCTAAAGGTAAAACCCAAAAACTTGCGTTCCCAAGGACGAGCTACCGCACTTTTCTTGACGTTTACCTTGAGTCCTAAGGTCTGTTCAATAAAGTGACTAATGCTCTGTTTTACCCGTTCTCCTGCTCGTTGACTGCTAACGTAAATTTGACAGTCGTCGGCATAGCGAACAAAGGCGTGTCCCCGCTTTTCCAGTTCCCAGTCCAACTCGTTGAGCACAATATTCGATAACAACGGCGATAAGGGGCTGCCTTGCGGTACACCTTGGGTTGTTTTCTCTTTGCGACCATTTTGCTGGATGCCACTTTTCAGGTAGTGATTGATCAGGCGCAGGAGGTCTTTGTCTTTTATCCGGCGTTTCAGTGTCTGCATTAACCTGTCATGGTTAACGCGGTCAAAGAAGGCGTCCAGATCGAGGTCAACCACCCATTTCTTGCCTTGCTCTATCTCGCTTCGCGCTTGATAAACGGCTTGATGCGCATTGCGATTTGGCCTGAATCCGTAGCTGTGGGGGTGAAAATGCGGTTCCCAGATCGGGGCCAGCACCTGCGCTATCGCTTGCTGGATGAAACGGTCTATAACCGTGGGTATTCCCAGCTTGCGTTTGCGGCCGTCAGGTTTGGGTATCTCTACCCGCTCGACGGCTTGTGGTCGATAGTGACCGTTCAGAAGCTGACTCTTGATCTCGGGCCAGTGTTGTTTCAGCTCGTCGGTTAATTCTCCTACCGTCATGCCATCTACACCGGCAACTCCCTTGTTACGTTTGACTTGTTTCAGCGCACGTTTCAGATTCGTCCTCTCCAATACTTGCGCTAGCAATGATTCCTTTCCGATTGGGGATTGGGGGCGCTTTTCTCCCATTACCTGTTGCCCCTCTGTATGAGGGATTGCGTCCACTGGTCTGTGAAAACTGGATAATGCTTCAAAACGGTCAATCTCCGATAGTGTTCGGGCCTTCGGCGATTCGAGGTATCACCTACTATGCCTTCTGCTGACTTCTGCAACGCGGTCAGACCGGATTGCTCTGATCTCAGTGACTCCATTCACACGCTACAGATCTCCCGGGGTAAGACACAAAACTTTCGTTGCGTAAACGCCGAATTTATAAAACGTACCCCAAGTGCAGATGGAAGACTTCGTGGTCACGTGCCCACTCGTCTCTGATACGTCACACCTCATATTCGGTTCTTGTTCATCGCCCCGCAACTTTGGATTGGGCTTCCTCCAGCCAACACCTCACGGTACTAACCTTGCCCTTCTCCTAGCCTTCGGCTCTGCGATTACCTGGCAAGAGGACTTCCACCTCTCTAGTTTTGTGCCATGCCCGGCACACACG
>JALVNE010000212.1 GCA_027026755.1 Sedimenticola sp.
GGTTCTTCTCCGCTTCTATGAGTGAAAAGGGATGCCAAACACCCAAGCAAGCTGTTGAAATATGAGGTCTCTAACCACTTCATATAGGGCAAGCATATGGGCGTTGGCACCCCCGCAAAGATTCTGAGTCTGAAAGGGCAGCGAGTCAATCAAATTCATTGGCAGGACAGCACGCAAGGCGTTGTCATTCAGTGCAAGCGTGATAAGCGACGAAAAGCGGTAGACCCGCTCACCGGTAAAAAGGGAACGATCAACCGGTACATCCGCCGCCAAGTCAGGGATGTGCCCTTTTGTGGCCATCGTTGCATGATTGAAATCGAGTTGGCTCAGGTGTGGGTCGGTAAAAATGAGCGACGCGTTGAGCACTGTGATTTCGTTGACAAGGGCCGTCGCTTCACTCACCGGTTCTGTCATCTGGTCAGTGGCTTGTGTCGCCACATGAGTATCCAGAGCGTTGCCCGGCATCTGGGGTTACGCTGGGAGACCATCAAGAATATCGACAAGGCGTACCTGCACAAGACGTTACCGGCTCTTGATCCCAGCGTGCTGACCGGTCTTAAGTACATCGGGGTAGATGAGGTTGCCAGGGCCAAGGGACACGACTACATGACGGTGGTCTATGACATGGTTGAAGGGCATTTGATTTGGGTAGGAACGGGACGAACAGCCGAGGTATTTTCCGGGTTTTTACAGCAGCTACCCAAAGAAACAGCAGCGGCCATAGAGGCGGTGGCCATGGATATGGGGCCGTCCTACCAGAAGTCAGTCAAAGAGTGTTTACCCAAGGCAGACATCGTCTTTGACCGGTTTCATGTCATGCAGAATTACAGCAAGGCCATCCAGAACCAACGCAGAATTGAGTTTCGGAAGGCGAACAAAGCGGAGAAGGATCTGATGAAAGGAACGCACTATTTGCTCCTCAAAAATGCCGACAAACTCAATGAAAAACAGTCGCTCAAGCTACAAACACTGCTGGATAACAATGCCCATCTGAACACGCTCTACGTCTTGAAAGAGCAGCTACAAGCCCTGTGGCAAGCAAGCACGTATGAAGACATGATGGAGCAACTGGAGAGTTGGTGTGATATCGCGGAGCAATCACATATGCTGTACTTGAAGAAGTTTGCGAAGTTGCTAAGCAGGCATTGTGTAGGCATCTGCAACTACGCCAAACACAAGCTGACCAGTGCTAGAATCGAGGCGGGCAATATCGGCATCGGGATGATTAGAAAGCGTGCGAGAGGTATTCGGGATACGGAGTATTTCAAGCTCAAAATCAGGCAGTCTTCATTGCCAGACAATCACTCTATGTTCTACGGTTCAGCATGTTCTTCACTCACATGACCGGAGAAGAACC
>JALVNE010000213.1 GCA_027026755.1 Sedimenticola sp.
GTTCCGCCAGGCTCGTCACGATCCCATGGACCGACTGTTGAGGCTGGCTCCACTGTTTGACAACGGCTGGATTCGGTAAGGAAAAGTCGGCGATATCGGGCAAGCGTAACGGTGGAAGCGGCCCGGGCAATGGTTCATCACACTGAGAAAGCCGTGACTGTATATCCCTTTGAATGGCCGCCATGGGGCTGTTTTCGCATACGAAGAAATCCCATCCGGGATCGGCGGCATCCCCCTGTTCGCCGGCGATTTCTGCATCGCCGGCAACGATCACCACACAATGACAACCCAGAGCGTTGGGCGGAAAGTTGCGCCGCCACCAGGGATCGCCTGAACCCCGTGTCTTTTGGTGGAACCGGGCATGCCCAGGGTTGTTTGCGCAGCCATTGACGGCAAGATACTGCAATGGCAGCGCCCGACGACTTTCCTTTTCCCGCAGGGTCAGGGCCCAGCATCGCCCGTTCTGATACCAAACCTGAAGATAGGCCAGAAGCGTGATCTCCAGAAAAACGCGCGGGATTTCCGTGGAAAAGCGGCCCTCTTGCAGCTGCTTTTGCCAGTGCTGGAACGAGATACCCTTATCTTCAGCCAAATCGATTTGATCGAAGATGCTTTGAACCTGGTCCATTGCTGCCATGCGGCCGATGGTGAGGGCTGCATGGCGTGCTTCTTCGAGCTTGTAGCCATGATAGGGGGTAGGGAGCCGCACATCCTGAATTCGTGCCCATTCGAGTGCCTCCACTTTAGACAAGATGGGTTGTTGGCTGGTCATCGGATTTCGAGTTCCGCTGTTTTCTCCAAGCGGTGGGCTTCGATCAGGATCTGGCCCGATTTCCATACGGCTATATCTATACCATACCGGGCGGCGCGTTCGCGGGCTATCCTGGCGGCGCGCCGCAACACGGCCTCGATCAGGGGCAATTCGCCAGGTTGGCTGTCTTGTGCCCATTCCACTTTCTTTCTCATGACAGCCTGCCCCGAACGGCATAGCGATTTCTCAGGAATTATCATATAAATACCATTCATCGACCAACGGTTTGTAGCGGCAATCAGGGGCCCGTCATCTAAACCCGGTCACGAAGCACCGACGTAACACTGCTCCGGGATATCATGGCCACCCTCCCGGACACGCTGGCGCACAGCTTCCAGAGCCAGTTCGACGGAGGTCGGCCGCAGGAGGATCAGCGAGACGCGATAACTCAACAGGCGCCATCCGGGCATCCAGTGGAGCATAAGTTTTTTCGCTCAAGGTCGCCTCGAACACAGATCTCTTGCCACGCCGTACATGGGCGTGGATTCCTTCCAGCATCAGCCTTGTCCGGAACGCGGCCCTGTCCGGTTAAAGAGGATAGTCCCACGGAGATGAGGCGGGTGCGGTATTTCTGGATGAGGTCGATGTGGTGTTGAGTGCGGGTGATAGCGGTGTTTATTGACCTTGAGATGTGCTGAATGAGAGAAACGATGACGTCAATGTTCGTCAAGAGATGGCAAGACAATCTGGAAGTTCTTTACGGAGCCTGACCGAATCCGTGAACTCGCAACCTGCACTCCTTCCGAACGGGGCGCAGCACACACTCAGATCCAATAACTTATCAATGCGCCGTTTTTCGCGGCCATGAAACGGTCACAGGGGGCCTTCAAACCCGTCAGAAGGTTCGACCACATCACCCGAGCGTTGCGGAATGAGCGCAGCGAAACCACAGGGCGAGGCGCAGGAATGCTCCGAGTAATCCCACGGGGTCTACTGCCCGCAGGCGATCATGAGTGCGAGGGGCCGGGAATGGGCCAAGTCAGGCATCGTAAACGCTTCCAAACCTCAAAACTCCGAGCACCCCCAGAACCGCTGCTGGACAAGCATTATCATCTTCCATGCTCAGGAGTGTCACCAGTTTATTCAGGGCGGTCAGGAACAGGATGTTGAGCCGCTGTCAGCTCCTCCATTTCATCCTTCTTGCTCAATGATATCAATGTCTTGAACAATGCAAACAAACCTACTTGCTGATTTGCGCCACCTGAAAGTTCTCTGTCAATGAAATACTGAGAACCGATATCCTTTTTTATTGTACCGCGATGCGCCAGAAAGGGAGGGTCGACCGAGAAATAGATTCCCTCGTGAAACTCGTTACACTTCTTGATATATTCGCTACTACACCATTTACCCTTTCCAATGAGTTCGCTGTAGTCCTTCCCCCAATAGTTGTACTGATAGACATCTCGTAGTCCGGCCCATGGCCCAAGGGAATTCATGAAGTACGCGACATCGTAAGGCTGATATTTTTGAGGAAAACCAAACGCGAGATCAGGGGACATACGCTTCACCAAGTCGAGGAATACAGATTCCGGCGCTTTCAGCAATGAATCCTTGCATTCAAAACCCAAATCCCAGTATGGCTTTTCCTGCACTCGTTGCGGATTTGCCACGAGAGACCAATGGACATCCGATTCCGTGGCAATCCAGGCGCCGTTTCCATATTCAAGCACCTTCTGTCCCAAACTTTCTGAAAGTTCATTGAGCGGGATCTTGGTCATTGATTCACCGAAGGCTTTCTTCAACTCTGCAATAGGGTCAAGCAGCGAAACATAAGGGTTTGAAACACCCGTCTGCTGACAAAGAAACATCGCCACCTGGTTCAGTGAAAAAAAATTCAGCCCTCGAAGATGAAAAATGAATTTCATGACCAATAAGCTTACCTGCTTCTTGCCTGACACAGGGCTTCGAACAAGCTCTCACACATTGGGAACGTGCTTGAAATTTATTCCGAACCCCTATTCATGCGATAGAGATGAATCTGCGTTGTATTTACGAATAACATCCAGCAGTTCAAGAATTTCGGTTTCTACGAGCTTCCTTTTGTTTACAGGGAATTCCATCAAAATAATCTCTTCAATTTTATCTGGTAAATCCGCAAACAACCCCCTGACATGAGAATTTACACTATTATCAAAAGCAGCGCCAATAGCATCAATGCCATGTTGAACATATTCTTCAGACAGCTCACCCTTTAAATACCTGCTGATAATATTTTCTGCGTCACGCATTAAATGCTGTATATGCTCACCATTGCTCATTTTGATCACCTAGACCAGTAACTATCTGGCCATGGTAACAGCCATATCATTCTTATCGCCCCCCTTCAAACATAACACCAGTCTTTTGGGGGCTCACGTCATCTATCGTGACCATCAATCATCCGGCTGCTCACCCCAAATATCATCACCAGGTTTGATTTTGTCATACACAGGCTCTCCACGGGAGACAAATTTTATTCTTTTACTCACCCATTCTTGCTCCGGAAAATATGGGAAAACGATCTGTGAATCTTCATCATCCAACTGGATTGCCCAAAACCGGTTATACTCATCCTGCTCCATTTCCTTGTTCTTCGGCGACTCTCCAGGAACATACACAACAGTCCCTTTCTTCTTTCCAAATAACCCCAGTTTTCCACCCAATATTTTTCTATATTCAATGCGGTCCCCTAGCCTGATTTCAATATCCGTCCCGGGATAATGCAAATACCCCATTTCATTCTTTTCGCGACTATCCGTCATTATATCAATCCTGAATTCCTTACATTGTTGAATCTACAAAACCATATACCACATCAACAAACCTGCTGTACCGAGATCGTATAAATCCAAACCTCCCTGCAACCTTTCTCGTTTTGTCATAATATTCAAACTCGGCATCAGCCAATCCTATTTCGCCCTTGCATCGTATAACAGTAGCGGTTCGGATGCCATCCAGGTACTGAATGAAAAGATCTCGACCATGCGCGTGCCGAACGAATCATATACAGCGTGCATCCTGAGAAACTTATACAACCGCCACTCCTATAAGTACCGAATACCAAGTTCGCAACAATAAGAGAATATCATGATCCTGTAGCTAGCAACCTTATTGTTGGGATCCACTCTTCAACCGTCTCAACTGTACCCATCAGATAATCATATTCAGCTATGCGCCGCTTGAACTCAAATTCCAGTTCAGTTATCTGTTCATCGATGCATACCGGTGATTTTATTGTCAACCCATTGTAATAGCCCATATCGAAGCCGTAGGTCGTAGCCACAAACAGCCCCATTTCATCAAGAACCTTGTGCATATCTATGTTTGGATTGCTCAATACCGAGTTTATCCGTCCCGGGTCGACATCGTTACCCGCAAGGATATTCATGCCGGTTGAGACATCACCAATACCTGCTGCCTGTAAACAAAAGAGATCATCCGAATCCTCCAGTTCCCAGAAAACACATTCCTTTTTTTCAAATTCACCTTTTACCACGACAGGAGGTTCTGTCTCGAATAGAGAGTCTATAGAATAAAACCACCGCGCATTATAATCAGGATCCCTCTCTACCCATGCCATGGCATGGCTACATTCACTGGACCCAATCGCGCAGTATCGAAAATTCTT
>JALVNE010000214.1:0-1464 GCA_027026755.1 Sedimenticola sp.
TGGTATTTTCCGAGAGACGGAGAAAGCAATTGAAGTCCGTGGGGCATGTCGGCCCTCACAGAACGATTCGCAACTGGCAAGTAACCTGTATTGGCATGTTTTTCGTTACCATAGTCGATCAATAAGCCCAATATTAAGGGGTTCTTCTGAAACGCATCACGCTCACTGAATGCGATTGAATCCGCTGTCCTTGTTTGGTCATTCATCTCAAATCCCATTTCATGCCAATTTTCAGTAAAGCCCATGGCGGAGTTTCTATTTCATGTTCGCCAATCCGGATGGTAGGTCGCTGCCGGAAATGGTGCATCTGGATAGAGGCAATCTATTTTCGCCAGGGTGTTGTAGAGCTTGCATATGGCCTTCCAGCTGATCACAGGGACCGCGGGGATCGCGGCGCGTTTGCGTAGCCTGAAGACAAAAACAAAGTCGCGATTCCACAGGCGACTGTGATAAGCGCACAGCTTGGGAACGATACCCAAGTGGCGCAGGAAGGATACAAGGATAGTTTCGCCCAAACCGTAGGTGCGTGCGCTGTGATTGCGGCCTTTGCCATGTTTGAGGTGGTGGGCGGCAAGGGCTCCGTCTTCAACAGCCACACCGCCATGCTTCAACAGGCGGATCTGCTGCTCGATAGTGAGGGGTGGCCTGGTGAACTTCATTTTCCTGCCTAGAAACTAATAGCCCCCCTGGTGCGCATCGTTGAGAGGCGTGAGGTGTTACTGTTTTAAGCGTAGCAGAGTTTTCAATTATTGCTGCAAATGGAGACTGGCTGGCCAGGAAGAACTCGCAGGATTTGGGAGAGCCGCTCACCCATCGTTGCCATGGCCTGGGCGCCGCGTTGCGCGGTCATGAGAATATCCTGGCAGAGAATCCCCAGGAGTCGTGGCGGGTTGGGGGCAGAAAGGCCAGCGAATGGCCTTGGACGTATTCACAAGTGCTGCCATGGCCAGGTCACGCGGCATAGGCGCCACATGGACGGCGGTAAGCAGACTGATAACCAAGGGGTCGAAGTCCTCGACGATAGAGCCGCAGGGCGTCGGAAAGTTCAAAGGCAGCCCGGCAGGCGTCACTTCGATCTTGATGCAAGTCCGCGGACTGAGGCGTTTGTCCACCTCCTGTTGCCGGGTTTTGACTTGAAATCGAGCAATCACTTATACTCTATTCCCGCTTGAGTTCGATTTCATTTTGAGCATTGACAAATAGCGAACAAACGAGCATCATTCGCTACCACTTTTGCGCCAGTAGCTCAGCTGGATAGAGTACTCGGCTACGAACCGAGCGGTCGGAGGTTCGAATCCTTCCTGGCGCGCCATACAGCAGAAAAGCTCACCCAAGGGTGGGCTTTTTTCTTGCCCTGCTACAGGGGAAATTCGAACCTCCGACTCAAAACAGCCTGGTTCGACAAGCGCCGGCAGGCGCGCAGCATGAGCGCGTAGCGCGAATCATCCTTCCTGGCGCGCCATA
>JALVNE010000214.1:1564-12876 GCA_027026755.1 Sedimenticola sp.
GCTACAGGGGAAATTCGAACCTCCGACTCAAAACAGCCTGGTTCGACAAGCGCCGGCAGGCGCGCAGCATGAGCGCGTAGCGCGAATCATCCTTCCTGGCGCGCCATAACTCACCAGAGGGCAGGCATTTTCCCCGCCCTGCCATCATTTATCTCTTGTTTCCCCTAAGGATTTTCCCCTGTGTTGACGGGGGAAAAATCGGATTGGAGGCGCTATACTCGGTTACCTGCAACAATATGGACCTGCTGCAAGGTGGGATGCGGGTAATTCGGGAGAGGAGATGAGTGACGACAAGATAGAGCAGATGGTGGAATGCTATCAGAACATCATTTCTGGCGTGGGGGAGGACATCAGTCGGGAAGGACTGCTGAAAACGCCCATGAGGGCGGCCAAGGCCATGGAATTTCTCACCCAGGGTTACAGGCAGAAGCTGGAAGATATCGTCAATGATGCAATCTTTCCGTCAGACAATGACGAGATGGTCATCGTCAAGGATATCGAACTCTATTCCCTGTGCGAGCATCACATGCTGCCCTTCATCGGTAAGGCCCATGTGGCCTATCTGCCCAAGGGCAAGGTCATCGGGCTGTCCAAGATTGCCCGCATCGTGGATATGTACGCCCGCCGTCTGCAGATCCAGGAGCAGTTGACCACCCAGATCGCCTACGCCATCCAGGATGCCATTGGCGCTGCGGGTGTGGCAGTGGTCATAGAGGCTGCCCATCTGTGCATGATGATGCGGGGGGTGCAGAAGCAGAATTCCTCCACCACCACTTCCATGATGCTGGGTGCGTTCAGAAGCAATCATCGTACCCGGGACGAGTTTCTCAGCCTGATAAAGCTCTGATGGTTACCATACGCATCAAGAACCTGCGTCTGCGCACCTACATCGGCTTCAATGAAGAGGAAATGGAGAAGCGCCAGGACGTAGTGGTGAATGTGCGCTTCAGCTACAAGGCGGATGAGGCGGCAGAAACGGATGACGTGAAGTATGCGGTGAACTACCGCACCATCACCAAGGAGATCATCGCCTTGGTGGAAGATGGCCGTTTCAAGCTGCTCGAACGCCTGGCGGCGGACGTACTGGAGCTGGTGATGGACAATCCCCTCATCGCCAGTGCCGAGGTGGAAGTGGACAAACCTCATGCGCTCAGGTTTTCCGATTCGGTTTCGGCTGCAGTGCGGGCAGATCGTTTGGGTGATGGACATGCGTGATGCACTGCTGGCGAAGCTCTCCTTCTGGCTCATTGTCATCGGTGCTTTCGCCCTGGTGACCCCCAATCCGGCCTGGCCGGAATGGTTGGCACGCATGGTGCTGTCCACGGGTATCGCTCTGGCGATTACCACGCTCATCGTCAAGTACAGAGAGAAGAAAAAGAAATCCGGGTAGGCGCTGCCTGCGGCTTGGGCAGTACGCCCGAGCCATTGGTTTAGCAGCATGCTGTATGATGTGGCTTGGTGCCAAAAATGTAGGTCGGGCTTCAGCCCGACAACGGCGGCCGCAAACGGAGCAATGCCGGACGGAAGTCCGACCTACTATGGTGTTTACCTCGCCAAAGGTATATCCGGCTCATGAAAGTCCGGGGTCAATCTTGTGAGAACTGCTTCTGACGCTCGAGATATTCGTTCACCACGGCGTCCATGCGCGCTTTGTTCCAGGGACGCAAGCCTCCCAGTACCATGTTCTTGGAACCATGGCCAACAACACTTCCATTGTCGTTGAGCCTGAAGTTCAACTGGACTTCACCCCGTTTTCCCTCGATTCTGAAACAGGTGCCGGAAAGACTCAGTTCAGGGTTGCCAAGATCCAGGCGGTCGAGGTGGATTTCCATGTTCTCGTAGATGATGAGCGGCCGGTCGGGATTGATCATCACGCCATGAGCTTCCATCAGTGGCACCAGCACCCAGGGGAAGGCGTGCCCGGAAAAAGCCACGTAGGCTTGTATGAGGCGGCTGATGAGTTCCTTGTCAGTGGTAATGTCACCACTGCGTTGTACCCGCAGATACTCCTTGTCATTCTCGTCCAGGATGGCCAGGTGTTCTCCATCCTCGTCGGGAAAGTGCAGTTCCACGCCATCGCCAACCATGCCGGAAAACTCGAAACGCATATGCTGGCTGAGGCCGTAGCGGTTCAGTATGAGGCCGAACAGAAGATCGCCGGGAACACAGAAGCGCCGGGAGTCGGTGTCGTGCAAGGGGTTGAAATCATTTGCAATTCTCTTGGCGAAATCGCTGGCCTGCTGGCGTGAAACCCGAATCCGGTTTTGTTCAATCTCGTAGTAGTTTTCCAGTATCATATAGGTTTGTCCCGTCACAATCTGGCGCTGAATTTTATCAGGATTCCAGCTTTGTTTTCAGCATTGTTCAAGCGAAAGCCACCCCTGGACGAAGCCTCCGTGCAATGGCTGTTCGATGTGTTCGAATGGGCCTTGCGCAATTTTTCGCCAGCGGTGTTCTATAGGCAGACACGCCTGGTGTTGCCCACGAACGAATATTTTCCAGGTAAGGTGAACAGTATACAGGGCATGGCCGAGCTGGTTTTCGAGCGGGTGGCGGAGTACGCAGGCATGGCGCACTGGCCATGGCAGGTGATAGAGAAATCCCACTGTCACCTGGAAGTGGTTCAGCAACTTCCCCCAGGCGCAGCCCAGGCCTTTACGGGGGAGGCGTCTCCCCTTGCGGCGCAGGGCCCGGTCTTGCCTGTGGTGTATGACCGGCTTCTCATTGGCAATCCGGAAGCATTGATTGCGGGCTTTGCCCACAGTCTGGCGCAGTATCTGGGGTTTGCCGCCAGGGAAGTGCCGCCGGGTGGGGTGGACAACTGGCCCCAGGTCACGGAAGTGCTGGCGGACTTTCTGGGCTTTGGCCTGATGTTCGCCAACAGTGCGTTCGTTTTTCCTTCCGGTGGCTGTGGAAGTTGTGGCAGCAACCCGACCCGAAACAGCGCCTTGTCGCAATGGGATCATACCTATGCACTGGCCTTGTTCTCCGTGCTCAAGGGTATTCCTCCGCGCAAGCTCAGGCCGTACCTGAAGAAATCCCTGCGCGGGTACTTCCAGCGCTGTTATTCCGATGTTTCCACCAGGCCGGAACTGTCCCGCCTGCAACGGTTTTCTGCCGAACCTTGCGAGGGGAGCGACAGCAGCCTGGTCAGGGCGGAGAGCCGGTAGAAGGCCATGGCAGGGGGAACGCTGATGGCTTGCAGGGAATGCGATACGCTGCAACGTATTCCCCTGGTCGCTCCGGGTAACAAGGTTCTGTGCCGGGAATGTGGCAGTTTTCTCTATCGTCATCCCAAAGGCGGCATCGACCGGCCTCTGGCGCTAATGCTGGGAGGCCTGCTGTTGTATCTGCTTGCCAATGCCTTTCCGCTGATCACCCTGGATATTGGCGGCATCAGCCGGGACACTACGCTCGCGAGCACCGGCTGGGCGCTCTACCAGCACGACATGAAACTACTGGGCATCCTGGTGCTGGCCACGACGGTAGTCGCGCCGGGGATCATTTTTGGTGGCACCCTGTACGTGCTGACGGGGCTGCGCTGGCGGAAACCTTTGCCAGGCATACGCAGCACCTTGCTGCTTCTCAGCCACATACACCCCTGGGAAATGGCGGATGTCTTCATCATCAGCGTGCTCGTCGCCCTGGTGAAGATGTCCGGCATGGCAGAGGTGATCGTCGGCGGGGGCTTGTACGCGCTGCTGGGCGCCATCGTCCTGGGAATCGCAGCAAGGGCGGGCATGGACATCTTCCTGTTGTGGCATATGCTTGAAGGCCTTCCTGCGCAACGCCATGCACTGGAACGTGGGTCTGACGCCGGAGAGGCAGCGTGAGCCTGCCGCGCGCCCGGGAACTGGGACTCGCCAGCTGTGGCAACTGCTTTCAGCTGGTGCGCATGCCGGAAGGAGATGAAATGTATTGCCCACGTTGCGGCAGCAGGGTTCATTCCCGGCAACCTCACAGCCTGTCCCGGACCTGGGCATTGCTGATCGCTTCCATGATTTTCTATGTCCCTGCCAATTTCTACCCGGTGATGACCAGCACCTATCTTGGCGCGAATACCAGCAGCACCATTCTCGGTGGGGTGGCCCTGTTTCTGGAGGAAGGGGACTGGTTGCTGGCGCTGATCATCTTTACTGCCAGCATCCTGGTGCCCCTGGCGAAGATGATGAGCCTGCTGTACCTACTGGTCAATGTGCGGGGCCGTCATCCTGCCCACCGGGTGCGCCAGCAGGCGCGCCTGTACCGGATCACGGAGCTGGTGGGAAGATGGTCCATGGTGGACGTCTTCGTCATCGGCATACTTACTGCCCTGGTGCAGATGGGAACAATTTCAACCGTGGAGCCTGGCATCGGGGCGCTGGCTTTCGGTGCCGTGGTGGTCCTGACTATGCTGGCAGCCATCAGCTTCGATCCACGCCTTATCTGGGACAGGGACAATCCATGAGCCATACCAAAACCACTCTCGATGATCTTCCTGAAGCGTTGGTCGCGGAAAACCACCCGGGTTTTTCCTTCGTCTGGATCGTGCCGCTCGTGGCCTTGATCGTCGGTATCGTTCTCATCTACCGCGAATATGCCAGCCTCGGCCCTTCCATCAGCATTGTATTCAACAGCGCAGAGGGGATAGAGCCAAATAAAACCGAGATCCGCTATCGGGATGTGGCCATAGGTAAGGTGCAAAGTGTGGAATTCAGCAAAGACCTGTCCCAGGTGGTGATAAGCGCCCGCCTGAAGAAGGGCATGGATGCGCTGTTGTCTGAAAATACCCGGTTCTGGGTAGTGCGGCCCCGCATAGGCGCAACTGGGGCCAGTGGTATAAGTACCTTGTTCAGTGGCGTCTATATTGCCGTGGATCCCGGTAGAGAGGGCGGTTATACGGTGCAATTCACCGGCTTGGAAGAACCGCCAAAAATCCTTTCAGACGCCCGGGGAACCCTGTTCAAACTGAAAGCGGAGCGCCTGGGGTCTATCACCATGGGATCACCCGTCTATCACCGGCAAATCCAGGTCGGAGAGGTGACCGGTTACCGCCTGGCCGAATCGGGTGACCATGTGGACGTGGATGTGTTCATCAATGCGCCTCACGACAAGCTGGTGCGAAAGACCACGAGATTCTGGAATGTTTCCGGGGTGGGGGTGGAGCTGTCGCCCAAGGGAGTGGATGTGCGGATGGAGTCCCTGGTTTCCCTGTTGGTGGGAGGCGTGGCCTTCGACACGCCCCGCAGCCTCGAGGCTGACCTGCCTGCAGAGGAAGGAAGCGTATTTCAGCTCTATGCCTCGAAAAAGAAGAGTGAGGAACGCTCGGGGCAACTGAAGCTGCCTTATGTGCTGTATTTCGATGATTCCGTGCGCGGGCTGACGGTTGGCGCCGCGGTGGAGTTTCGCGGTATTCCGGTAGGGGAAGTGCTGGATATCACCCTGGGCAAACGTGAAGATGATCAACCGATGCATATTACCGTGCTGATCGCCCTGGAGCCTGACCGGGTGCCGTTTTCCGAGGACATGCGCCTGCCCGGAGAAGCCGATCTGGATGAGGAAAGGTTGCGGAAGCTGTTCCAGGAAACACTGGACAGGCTGGTGGCCAGGGGGCTGCGGGCCAGGCTGATCACCGGCAACATGCTCACCGGTCAGTTGGTGGTGGACATGGATATGGAACCGGAAGCGGCAGCGGCTTCCATCGACTATTCGGGAAAGTATCCGGTGCTTCCCACCGCGCCAAACTCCCTGTCCAATATCACCAACAGCCTGGTGACGCTGCTGGGCAAGCTCAAGCGTCTGCCCCTGGATGAAATGGGGGAGCACCTGCTCAAGATCAGCGAAGGCATGGACAGGCTGGTGAACGATCCAGGCTTGCAGCAAGGTGCAGAGACCCTGGGCAGGACGCTGCGGGAGCTGAACGCATTCATGGAAACACTCAGTGCCAGGGCCCCGGGCATCATGGATGAACTGGCCAGCCTGAGTAATGATGCCCAGCAAATGTTCGAGCAGGCGGAAAAGACGCTTCTGGTCCTGGAGAAGTCCGCCTCCGATCAGGGAAGCTTGGGAGGGGAACTGGTCAAGACGATGCGCGAACTCAATGCCGCTGCCCGTGCCGTCAGGGGGGTTGCTGAGTACCTGGAACGTCACCCCGAAGCCCTGCTTCAGGGAAAAGTACGCTGACTCGAATCTGAGCCTTCAGACTGGGGAACTGGACGACGAGGCACTGCCTCGTCGTCCGGGCGTAATCAGAAATGCTGCTCTGAAAATGCTACGAGCTTGGATTCCTTGAGGTGTTTGGGAAGGAAGTCCAGCTTCTTTTTCAGAGAAGGCCAGAGCAGGTTGTAATACAGCTCGGCCCTTACCATGGCCACATTCTTGGCCGGAATGCTGTAGTTCAATTTCCTGCGCTCATATGGCTTCAAGCGTGAATCTTCTCCTGGTTGAGTGGCCTTGGGGGGAGGCACGGGTTTACCTTCCTTGTTGAGCAGTTTGTAAACGAAATAGGCTTTGGGATCTTCCTTGGCTGGGTGCTTCTTGAAGTTTTCCCACAACTTTTTGCCATCCTGATCATAAGCTGTCACTTTCAGAACCATGTTGCGGAATGGCGCGCCGGTGGGAATCTTGTGCGGTTGCTGGTTGCGAATGTGAACAGTTACCTCGATTTGCTTTTTGCCTTTCCTAGCATCGAGTTTCAGGAACAAGGCCCGGCGTAAAGTGGCGGCATCATGTCCGCCGCCCATGCTGTGATTGGCAAAACCATTACTGACCGGCATATGACAGGACTGGCAGCTGACATGGGTGCGACCGGCAACATATTCATCTCCCGTGGCGCACAATGGCACGCCATGTGAATTGGCGCGCTTATCGTGGCATCCCAGACAGGCAGCCGACGTTTTCAGCATTTCCGGGTTGGATTCCAGAGGCAGCGCCATTTCGTCAGCTTCTTCGTCTGATACATAGGGTTTTTGTTTGTGAGGGTTCTCTTTTTCGTCCTCGCCTTCATGTGCTTTTTTGGCCATTTCGGCATGTTGGGAGAATGATGTGGGGAAACCGGATGGCCCCTGGCAGCTTTCCGCCACTTCATAAGCATCGAGGCCCAGCCTCAACTTACCGTTGGACAAGCGGGTTCCCTTGAATTTCTTCAAGCGGTGGCAAACGAGACAGTTTACCCCTTCCTTGTATGCGGGCATGGCATCCAGCTTGGTTTTCTTGTCCTGGGCCGCGTTCGGCGCATGGCATTTCAGGCATACGGGGTATTTGCCGTTCTTCATCTTGACCCCTTCTTTGGTAGGGTCACCTACTACCTTCTTGTAGAAAGCGCGATGAATGGGGTCGGCCAGCGCGGTGCTGTTGGCGTGCATGGAACCTTTCCATTGTTCGTATATTTCCATGTGGCATAGCCGGCATTCCTGCGCGGATACCTGGTGCAAAGGCACTTCTTCATCGTCGATGAGTACTGCCTGGGTGCTGTTGCAAAAAAGCAAGGCGAAAAGAAATATGGCATTCGCCCTGCACGAAAGCAAACGGAAGAAAGTGTTTTTATGATTAGACATTACATCATCCTCTTTTGGTGGTTGCTTGGAGATTTCCGAAGGCCTGATTTATTCTTGCTTCGATCCGGAAAATTGGTGGGTTTGTTGGGGAACAGGATGTTTGGCACATTGTTGTTTCGTGACGTGAATTGTCTGTGGTAACCCACTCCAAGTTCCTTGATAGCTGTCAAACACTATCAGGAAAGTGATTCCGGCAGGGGCAGGCTGTGGGCTGATACAAGTACCAGATTTTGGTCGTGAACCGAAGAAAAGCGGCAACAAAAAAGGCCGACATTTCATGTCGGCCTTTTTTGTTGAGGGTAGTAAGGGAATTATTCTTCGTCACCACCACCTGGTGCATCTTCACCAGGATCATAACCCTCCGGCAGCTGGTGAGCGATACCTTTGTGGCAGTCGATACAGGTGTAACCCTTGTCGATCGCTTCTTCGTGGCGATCGGCGCTGCGGCTTTCCTGACGCTCGAAATCCATGGATTCGAAATTGTGACAGTTGCGACATTCACGTGAATCCGTGTCTTTCATGGCCTTCCAGACATGCTTTGCAAGCTCCAGCTTCTTGGCCTCGAATTTTTCGGGGGTATCCACGTCTTTTACGACGAAATGGTGATACAGCTCATTGGAAGCCTGGATCTTGCGCACGATCTTGTGGATCCATTCCTTGGGAACATGGCAGTCAGGGCAGGTGGCCCGTACACCGGTACGGTTGGTGAAATGGATGGTTTCCTGCAGGTCCTCGTAGGGATTGTCACGCATTTCGTGACAGGAGATGCAGAACTGCTCCGTATTGGTGAGTTCCAGTGCCCAGTTGAACCCGCCCCAGAGGGCAATGCCCAAAATAATACCGATGATCAGCACCGAGAAAGTGCCCTTTTTTTGACCGCTAGTCATGACTGTCTAGTTCCTTATGTGAATGAAAAATATTATGACGCCCCTTCCGGGGCGTCTGCCCGTGTCTTTGGCCTGTTATTTTAAGCCGTCGAACTCGTTCTTTACCAGCGGGTTTGCATCCACTTGGGGTGCATGGCACTGGTTGCAGAAATAACGGCGGCTGGATACATGATCCAGTTTCTTGCCGTCACGGGTCAGGAAGTGGCTTTCACCCAGCATGGGCGCCTTTTCCTTCTTGTGGTTCTTCTTGCTGTGACACTTCAGGCAGCCATTGTTCTTCAGGTTGATCTTGTACTTGTCGATCTTGTGGGGAATCATCGGTGGCTGCTGTTTGTAGGAGCGCTCGAAACCGCCCTCCTGGGATACCAGTTTCTTCTTGGTGACCTTCAGGGAACTTCCCTGAATATCCTGGGTGCCCCGTAGGGAAGCGACGCTCTCTTTGGCAAACACGCTATTGCCGGAAACGAGCAGAATGCTGACAGCCATGGCGGCGGTGGTGATTAATTTTTTCATCTTTGTCTCCATCAACTCATGTTGAATCTGTAGGTTTCGAGAATTCTCGGTTCAATGATATTGTGCAGGTTGCAGACTCGACTTTTGATTCCTGGAATAACGGTTGCCGAACTCGAAGACGTCCTTTGCGCAGACATCGATACAGCGTCCGCAGTTGGTGCACTGCGTCGCCGTGATGACCGGACCGGTACCCTTGTCGGCTCCCTTGAGGGCGGGTTTGATGACCTGAGCCTCGGGGCATACGTTGAAACAGTCCATGCAGTCGTCACAGGCTTCCCGGTTGACGGCAATGATCCGTAGCGGCGCCCTGACGGACAACAGGCTGTAAAATGCGCCCACGGGACAGTAATGGCCGCACCAGCCGTCCCGGGACACGAACAGGTCGAACAGGAAGATGCCCAGGATCAGGACCCAGGCCAGCCCCATGCCAAATACCAGTCCCCGGAAGGTGATGGACACCGGGTTCACCAGTTCCCAGACGATGCCGCCGGTGATCAGCGGCAGGATCAGGGTCAGGGCGAGTATCCAGTAACGTGTGCTCCGGGAAGCGTGGGAAGCGCCACGAATGCCAAGTTTGCGGCGCAGCCAGGCGGCGGCATCCGTGACCATGTTCACCGGGCATACCCAGGAACAATAGACACGTCCGCCAACGAGGGCATAGAAAGCCAGTACGATGAACACACCGATGATGGCAGTGGTCTCCGGCACCACACCGGAAAGCATGGCTTGCAGCAGGATGTGAGGGTCGGTCAGGGGCAGGGTCTCCAGCGTAAGGCTGGAGGCCAGGTTGCCCTTCACGATCCACAGATCCAGCCAAGGGCCCGCCATGAAGGCGGCGAGTATGCCCAGTTGGCTGATGCGCCTGAGGATGAGCCATTTGTGAGCGCCCAACCATCCCTTTTTGGCGATGGCTTCCTTTCCCAGATCCTGCGGCATGTTGGCCATCAGTCGTCCTCCGGTTTGCGGTTGAGGGTATCCAGGGGATTGCTGGAGAACGGCGACGCAGGCGCATTGTCCTGGGCCTTGCCATCCAGGATCAGTCCTTCGCCCTGAAGCTCGTAACGCACGCCTTCCGGCAGGTTGTACTGATGTTCAACGTCCGGGGTGACCAATGCCTTGCCGGCCTTCTCCTTCTCTTCCCAGCCGAACCGGTAATGGTGCCCCAGTTCGCCTTTGGCAAGATCCGTGGGGAAGACCTTGATAGCGGCTTTTTCGAGAATGCACGCCTTTTCACACAGGCCGCAGCCGGTACAGGCATCCGAGTGCACCACGGGGATGAACAGGGCATGCTTGCCGGAACGGACGTTGTGCTGCATGTCCAGGGTAATGGCCTTGCCACGAATGGGGCATACATTGAAGCACACCTCGCAGCGCAGCCCCTGGAAGGCAATGCAGTTTTCCTGATCCACTACCACCGCCAGTCCCATGCGCGCCTTCTCGATATCCGTGAGGGAATGATCCAGCGCATTGGTGGGACAGGCGGCGACACAGGGAATGTCCTCGCACATTTCGCAGGGACCGGTGCGGGCGATGAAATAGGGTGAGCCGGTGGGAATGTCGTCACCCAACTGGCCGAGGAAAAGAATGTCGAAAGGACAATCCCTTACGCACAGGCCACAGCGAATGCAGGCGCCGAGAAAGTCTTCCTCGGGCAACGCCCCCGGCGGCCGGATGGCCATGGGGGGCAGCGCATTGGCCCGCTGGGTGTAGAATCCCAGGCCAACACCCATGAGACTGACGCTGCAGGCAGTCTTGAGTGTCGTCGTCAGAAACTGACGCCGGTTGACTCCTTTTGCCTTCTCGTCTGTCTTGCTCATCGTTCCGTATCCAGTATTGAGTCAGTCATGCGGCCCGCCGCGAGGGCGGGCCTTCATCCGTCAGGCCTTGCTGATCTTGACCGCGCATTTCTTGTAATCCGTTTCCTTGGAAAGCGGATCAGTGGCGTCCAGGGTCAGCTTGTTGACCAGGCGGCCCGCATCGAACCAGGGAATGAAAACCAGACCCTCTGGTGGCTGGTTGCGGCCACGGGTTTCCACCTTGCAGACAATGGTGCCCCTGCGGGAGGAAATCTTGGCCATGCGCCCGTTGCGCAGCTTGTACTTCTTGGCGTCCTTCTTGTTCATGTACACCACCGCATCCGGCATGGCCCGGTAGAGTTCGGGAACCCGACGGGTCATGGAGCCGGAGTGCCAGTGCTCCAGTACCCGGCCGGTGCACAGCCACAGGGGATACTCGTCGTCCGGGCTTTCTGCCGGCGGCTCATAGGGGGCGGTGATGATGTTGGCCTTGCCGCCGTTCTTCTTCTTGTTGCCATAGAAGAACACATCGCCTTTCTCGCCATCCGGGTTCCACTTGGCCACATAGGGGTCATAGCCCT
>JALVNE010000215.1 GCA_027026755.1 Sedimenticola sp.
GTCATCCCCTGCTACGGACGGCGGCCATTTCGATTGGCCGAACATCTGACCCGGCTGCAGCACAGTCTGGATGCAATAAAACTCACCAACCCATTGAACGCTGCCGAATGGGAAAAACTGCTGCTGCAACTGATAACCCGTTGCGATGCGGAAGATCAATCCCTCTATCTGCAGATCACCCGCGGCACCGCCAGCCGTGACCACGGTTTTCCGGCCAATACACCGCCGACTGTATTTGCCATGAGCAATCCGCTGAAACCGCCGGCACCCGCGCTACTGGAGCGGGGTGCCTCGGCAATCACCCTGGATGACATCCGCTGGCGCTATTGTCACATCAAAGCCATCTCCCTGCTGCCCAACGTCCTGCTGCGCCAGCAGGCGCTGGAGGCCGACGCTGACGAGGCCATTCTGCTGCGCGACGGAGGGGCAACCGAGGGGGCGGCCAGCAACCTGTTTATCGTCAGGAACGGCACCCTCATCACCCCACCGAAAGACAACCGGCTGCTGCCGGGGATTACCCGTGACCTGGTGCTGGAGCTGGCCGAGGCCGCCAACATTCCCTGCCGGGAACAGGGTATTCCTGAAGCGGAGCTGCGCAGTGCTGACGAGATCTGGCTGACCAGCTCCACCAAGGAGATCCTGCCTGTTACCCGTCTCGACAGCGCGCCGGTCGGGGATGGTGTACCGGGTCCGCTGTGGCAGCAGATGCACCAGAGCTACCAGCAGTACAAACAGCATCTGCGCGATGGTGGCGAAACAGACCACTGATCCGCCGATGACAGACCAGGACTCCCCGCTCAGCTTCCCCTGCGACTTCCCCATCAAGGTGATGGGGCGCACCAGCGATACCCTCGAGGCAGAGGTCAGGGCAATCATCGATCGCCATACCACCGAAACCGCGCAGCTTGAGATCACCACGCGCCTCAGCAAGGGCGGAAAATACAGCTCAATCACCATCCGGCTGCGGGCAGACAGCCGTCAGCAACTGGATGCCATCTACCGGGATCTGACCGCCTGCGAACAGGTGCTGATGGCGCTATGAGCCAGCCGCTGCCCGATCTGACTCACCTGCCACAGCTTGAAGTCCGTCAACTGGGCCTGCGGGAGTACACCCGCATCTGGGAGAAGATGCGCGACTTTACCGCCCGGCGCGACAGCAGCACCAGCGATGAACTCTGGCTGGTACAACATCCCCCGGTGTTCACCCTGGGAACCAACGGCAAAGAGCATCATATCCTGAACGCCGGCTATATTCCGGTGGTAAGAACCGACCGGGGGGGGCAGGTCACCTATCACGGGCCAGGCCAACTGATTGCCTACCTGATGATCGATCTAAA
>JALVNE010000216.1 GCA_027026755.1 Sedimenticola sp.
GGGACTTCAGCTCGTCCATGACCAGCTCGCCAATGCGCTTGGTGGGAATCTCCGGCTCCCCCGGCGCCATGAGCTTGCGGGTGATGCGGCTGATGGCCGCTTCCACCTCCTGGGTGCTCACGGGGCGTTTTTCCAGGGCGCGCAGCATGCCCAGGCGCAGCTTCATCTCATCGAAGCTGGCGCGGCTGCCGTCGGATTTCACCACCCGGGGCAGATTGAGTTCCACTTTCTCATAGGTGGTGAAACGCTCGCCACATTCCACGCATTCACGGCGGCGACGCACCTGGTCGCCTTCTCCTGCGGCGCGGGAATCCACCACCTTGGTATCCCTGGCATTGCAGAAAGGGCAGCGCATCAGTCGGCGTACACCGGCAAACGCTTGCAGATGGCCAGGGCCTTTTCCTTCACTTCGGCGATGACCTTTTCGTCACCCCGGGCGTCGATGACATCACACATCCAGCCCGCCAGGTCCGCCGAATCCTGCTCGGTGAAACCACGGGTGGTGATGGCCGGGGTGCCCACGCGAATGCCGGAAGTGATGAAGGGCGACTGGGGATCATTGGGCACGGCGTTCATGTTCACCGTAATGTTGGCATTCCCCAGCCAGCGGTCCACGTCCTTGCCCGTGAGGCCGGCTTCGATGAAGCTCACCAGGAACAAATGGTCATCCGTGCCCTTGGACACCACGTCATAGCCGCGCTCCATGAACACCTGCGCCATGGCCTGGGCGTTCTTCTTCACCTGCTGCTGGTAGGTCTTGAACTCCGGCTCCATGGCTTCCTTGAAGGCCACGGCCTTGCCCGCGATGACGTGCATCAGGGGGCCGCCCTGGGTGCCGGGGAAAACGATGGAGTTGAGCTTCTTTTCGATTTCCTCATTGGCCTTGGCCAGAATCAGACCGCCCCGGGGACCGCGCAGGGTCTTGTGGGTGGTGGTGGTGGTCACATCGGCAATCTGGATGGGGCTGGGATATTCTCCCGCGGCAATGAGGCCCGCCACATGCGCCATGTCCACGAACAGGTAGGCGCCCACGCTGTCGGCGATGTCACGGAAGCGCTGCCAGTCCACGATGCGGGAATAGGCGGAAAAACCGGCCACGATCATCTTCGGCTCGTGTTCCCTGGCCAGGGCCTCCACCTGCTCGTAGTCGATTTCGCCGGTTTCGGCATTCAGGCCATACTGCACGGCATTGTAGATCTTGCCGGAGAAATTGGGCTTGGCACCGTGGGTCAGGTGGCCGCCGTCCGCCAGGGCCATGCCAAGAACCGTATCGCCAGGCTGGCACAGGGCCATGTACACGGCGGCGTTGGCCTGGGAGCCGGAATGAGGCTGCACGTTGGCGTAGTCTGCGCCAAACAGGGCCTTGGCCCGGTCGATGGCCAGTTGTTCCACCACGTCCACGTTCTCGCAGCCGCCGTAATAGCGTTTATGAGGATAACCCTCGGCGTACTTGTTGGTGAGCACGGAACCCTGGGCCTGCATCACCCGGGGACTGGTGTAGTTCTCCGAGGCGATGAGTTCGATGTGCTCCTCCTGACGCTTCTCCTCGGCCTGGATGGCGGCCCAGAGGTCATCGTCATAACCGGCGATCTGCATGGATTTCTTGAACATGGATTTTTCTCCGACAAACAAAAACGGCTCCGATAAAGGAGCCGTATTCTAACGCTTTTCTGGATTTGACGCTGATTCAAACTGGGGTGGATGACGGGACATTGAACCCGCGACGACCGGAATCACAATGTCACCAGACGCAAAAGCGGAGAAGAGCCGGAATTACGCCGACTGGTCGGCCGATGAAATCGAAACCAGAGGACGGCGGCTTTTGGACGAACTTACCAAAATCTGGTCACTTGGCTGACCCATTTTGATGCGCCCCTGATTCCTTCCCACTCCCACGCCCCGGTCATCCATAGCCATATACGCTCAGGCAATCTTCCTCTTGCATGCCCCAGAACCCGAACGCCGCTCCTTTTCCGCCGCTTTCGCGGCTTGTGATGCCACTTTGTTCAACAGGCGTTTCTTTTCCGACTCGGCAAACCGCTCCAGGATCTGCCGCATAAGAGGCTGATACCCAAGCCCATGCATCGTCGCCAGCGCCTTGAAATCATCGATAAGCGAGGCGGGCAAGCGAATGGAAATCATCTTCATGCCCACCGCCTGATCGACCAGCGACTCATCGACATCCGATACCGCGACAAACGCCTCATCGGCGCCCAGGCGCCGCGCTTCCCAGTTCTCTGCCGTACCCTCGATCTTTTCCTCAATCTTGCTCATATTGAAACTCCTTCCGGCCTTATCCCGATACGCCAAGGCCGTATTTATTGTATATACGAATTTCGGTTTCGTTTGGCTCGTATGCCGTCTTGATATAGGTATCTTCACCTTTCAGCACAAAAACCACCTTCAGCAATCGGCCATAGCTGGTTTGCGCAATGAACCACTGGGTCGGTGGATCGGTAAAATGCTCTTCCCGCGTATCAATCAGGAACCTGCCTTCCCGCGACGCAAAACACTGAACGATCTCCTCTTCTGTTACGCAGTGCTTTTCACGGAGCTTTTCCCTTATCTTCTGTGAAATCACCAAACCCATTTGCGCCTCCGGTTCTCAGGAAGCGAAGGGTGTATATACATTATAGACGGCAGCGCAAGGAATTTCTTTCAAAACCTGCCGTCGAACCTCACTCACACAAATACGTCATTGATGAGGCGACGCACCACCTCGCATTAGGCTTGGTCTATTACCCCAGCAAACCCGCCTCCCAACGCCACCACCCGCCGGGTTTGCTGTTTCCCTGGAGGGCAGGTGGTGGCATCGACAACGGAGAAACCAATGAGCGACATCAACACCACCCTGAACGACCTCGACGCCGGCATCTTCATGCAGAAGACCGGCAAAGCCCTTCATGACACCGCCCTGGAACTAACCTGTGGAGACACCACAGAAAACCTGGTACACGGCAAGCGCGGAACCACCACGAAACACTACATCCGACAGCGAAAGTGGTGCCGTTGAGATAAAAAATAGACCTGAAAATAGACCTGAAACAGCCCTGTTATTAGAAGGGATAAATTGAAAACTTCCCTGTTTTCAATGGGTTATATGGGGTGGATGACGGGACTTGAACCCGCGACGACCGGAATCACAATCCGGGACTCTACCAACTGAGCTACATCCACCAAAAAAATGGCATGGCCTGATTCATCCCTGTCACGACCTTGTCTGGCCGAAGCAGGTTCGAATCCTGCCGCACTCGGGGTTCTCCAATTCCCTGGAATACCCATTCTTAATGGCACGCCCGGCAGGATGATCGTCCTTCGGACTCCCCCTGCGGGGCCGTGCTGCGCACGGTGCTGGCTTGCGCGGCAAGCCAGTCGAACCTGGCTGTTTGGATGACGCAGGTTCGAATCCTGCCGCACTCGGGGTTCTCCAATTCCCTGGAATACCCATTCTTAATGGCACGCCCGGCAGGATTCGAACCTGCTACCCTCGGCTTAGCTTACCACTACGCCTTTCGACGCCCCACGCGCTGCGCGGGTTTGTGGTCTGGACTATCTCTTCGCCATCTCAGGCGTCGCACGTATAGTCTCTACGGAACCCTTCGATAATCCCTGGCCAGCCTCACCTTTCTGGCCTGATTATTCTTGGGCGTTTCTACCCTCAATGTAACCGAACGGTTGTAATCCTTTGGATCAAGGTAATAGCATTGATCAGTATCAGGACAGTAGATACAGTAAAGATCAACTTCACTTTTATCCACCTGCCGCATATGCGTTCCATGCCGATCACTCCAGCTGGAGCGAAAATGGACCGTTATGCCACCCGTCCGGTCTACTGATTTGTACTTGACCTGTATTCTTACGAACCTTCCTTCTCTATACCCCACCAAATCAAATGGGGCATGTTCGGTTACGGGATTCAGTATCAGGAACCCCTGCTCGAATAAATCGAGTTGAGCCTTCAAAACACCCAGGTCGCCCTTATCCTTTGTATGGTGCATCCTGCGGATGCTATTCCAGAGCAATGGACGGGTCAACCAAAGGTTTCCTCGGGATTGCCATCAGCATCACCTGTTAAGGTTTCCCCGATATGGTGCGATCCACTTTATAGGTTCTGTTTCCCTATAAAGGCTCCTAATGCGTACATGTTACCAGGGTACGCGCCTAAAGGCCGATGCTCTATCCAAATGAGCTACGGGCGCATTTACGTAATCACATGAACTTCGCGCAAACGAAATTCTGCCACTAAACTGGTCGGGGTAGAGAGATTCGAACTCCCGACATCCTGCTCCCAAAGCAGGCGCGCTACCAGACTGCGCTATACCCCGAAACATTTTGCCCTCCATGCCGTTCTCATCTCTCTACTGCGTAGAGAGATTACAAAATGCGTCCTGCA
>JALVNE010000217.1 GCA_027026755.1 Sedimenticola sp.
TCTATGTGATTCCCGGACCCTGAGGAGATACCGATGTTTTATGGACGAATTCCTGCTCTCTGCCTGGTGTTTGCATCCACCCTGGCCCATGGCAAGGGCGCACTGGAAAATCCCAAACCCGGCGACCCCATGAGCGGCATAGGCACCATCTATGGCTGGAACTGTGACGCCGACCTCATCGAGATCCAGATCGACGACGGTGGACGCATCCAGGTGCCCTATGGCAGCACCCGGGGCGACACCCGAAAAGCCTGTGGTGACACGGACAATGGCTTTGTCACCCCGTACAACTTTGGGTTGTTGAGCAATGGTGAGCATCGCATTCGCCTGTACGTGGACGGCACCAAGGAACAGGATCGCAACTTCCGCGTGACCAGACTGACCAAGCCCTACATGCGTGGACTGGAAGCCAGCACCGTGGTCACGGAATTTCCAGACAAGGATCACGACATCACCCTGACCTGGTCGGAAAGCGCACAGAACTTCCAGATCACCAGCATAGAAGCTGTCGGCTCCCATCCCCTGCCTGCTTTCAACGGCCTGTGGCGGGTAAAGAACGGCGCCGGTGATGTACTGTTTCAGACCACCGCGGGATACCGTGGCGACAAACCCTGGCTGACCATGTCCATGCTGGACATGGTCAGCAATGACCTGCAGATCTACAGCGGACAGCTTGAAGGCCGCAGCAGCATCGTGGACGATGAATACGCCCCCGTGGACGCCGCATTCGAAATGGAACTGCTGAACGCCAACGAGATGCGCATGACCGTGGTGCACTGCGCCCCGGCCAGCAGCTGCAATATCCGTGCTGGAGATAGATTCACCCTGCTGCGCAAAGAAACCGTGGAGCAGTAGCCACAGGCGCTATTGTCACTCTTGGGCAAAGAACTCGCCCCGTAGGAACACACCTACAAATAAAGCCATCGGCTTGCAGGAACGGCAGGCAATAACGCCTTTGCGCCTGAAACAGCCCGTGCTGAACCCATTGACCTCTCCTTGAAAATAGAGCCATAAAAATTCTCTATTTGTATTAGAAATACGAATCGTTATCATTTAGCTTAATTTTGTTGGCAGCCAGCAGATCCTCCCAGCCAGCCACCAAGCCCATGAACAGCAAGTCACTTGCCAAACACACTCTGGCGCAATGGAGAAAAATCATGTC
Organism: Sedimenticola sp.; assembly: GCA_027026755.1. Classification (GTDB taxonomy): domain Bacteria; phylum Pseudomonadota; class Gammaproteobacteria; order Chromatiales; family Chromatiaceae; genus Thiolapillus. The sequence goes on from JALVNE010000217.1 coordinate 1,163, forward strand.
AATACATGCCTGGACTCAGGAGACAAAAAAAATTGCGGGGATATTTCTCTGCCTGTTTGCGGTTTCCGCTGTCGCCGATGACAGCACCCTATCGGACATAGAACGTCTGCACCAGGAAATCCTCAATCTCAAGCACAAGATCGAACGCCTGGAGAAAAACCGCATTCCATTGAACAAGGCGCTCGAACAGGAAATACAGGAACAGGACAAGGAGGCATCGGAAGTGCCTGTTGCAACCTGGTCGGAACGCATCCGTTTCAGTGGTCTGGTGGAAGTGGAAGCCAGCTACGCGGACACGCCGGAAGGCAGGGACACCGACCTGCTGGTGTCCACCGTGGAACTGGGACTGGACGCGCAGCTCAACGGCTGGGTGAACGGCCATGTCCTGGTGCTCTACGAACAGGACGCCACTGACCCGCCGGAAATCGACGAAGCCATCATCACCATCGCCAATCTGACACGCTCACCCTGGTCTCTGGCGCTGGGGCGACAGACTGTTCCCTTCGGCAACTATGACAGCCACATGGTATCCGACCCACTCACCCTGGAGATTGGCGAGACCCGGGAGACGGCCGCGCAGCTGGGTTTTGTGAAAGGCGATTTCCACGCCCTGCTTCACGGGTTCCGGGGCGAAACGGACGATGGACTGGAATCCCTGGGCGCGAACCTGGGTTGGCAGCATGAAGGGAAAGACAGCGGTGCAAGCTATGTCCTGGAAGTCTCCTGGATGAACGACCTGGCCAACAGCAACAACCTGCGCGACATCATCGACCATCCCGGACAACTGGAAAAACAGGTGGCCGGACTGGGGCTGGCCGCGTCTGTTTCAACGGAACACTGGAAACTCATTGGCGAATACCTGGGCGCGGTCAGCCGCTTTGACGCCCTGGATCTGGCTTTCGACGGCCGCGGCGCCCGTCCCCAGGCCAGCAACCTGGAAGCGGCTTACCATTTCCATCTGTTCGACAGGGAAAGCTTCATTGCCCTGGCCTGGCAGCACAGCCGCGACGCCCTGGCCCTGGAGCTGCCCAAAGAGCGTTATCTGGCCACCCTGGGAATGGAAATCTTCACCGACGTCAGCCTGGCCCTGGAATTCAGCCATGACCAGGACTATGCCCGTAACGCCGGCGGCAGCGGTGAAAACAGCCATGTCTTCACCTTGCAACTGGCTGCCAGTTTTTGAGGCGCATTACCCGATATGAAACCAACTCTTTCCCATCACTGACACGCCCCCTTTTCTCGCTAACCGCGCAGGGTCTTGATGTAGTTCACCCGGTCCCAGGCCTCGGGATCGATGGCGTGATCCTGGCAGACGCTGCCAATGAGCTGGCGCACGGAGTCGTACTCTTTCTCCTCCATCCAGCGCTGCATGCCGGCGAGGGTTTCCTGCAGGACTTCAGGTCCGCGTTGCAGGAGCACGGAGGCCTGATGCACCACGGAAGCGCCAGCCATGAGCAGCTTCAGGGCCTGCTCCGCGCCGTGAATGCCTCCCGTGGCCGCCAGGGACAGGCCCACCTTGTCGTACAAGCGGCCGATCCAGTGCATGCGCAGCAGCGATTCATAGGGATGGGAGAGATGCAGCTCCGGCTGGACTTCCAGGGTTTCGAGGTCGAGATCCGGTTGATAGAAGCGGTTGAACAGCACCACGCCGTCGGCGCCCGCGGTTTCGAGCTGGCGCACGAAATGGCCCAGGGAGGTGAAATAGGGTGACAGCTTCACGGTCACGGGAATTTGCACCTGGCCCTTGAGCTGGCGCAGGATGTTCACATAGCGCGCTTCCACCACCTCGGCGGAATCGTCCGCCGTGGGCAGGAAGTAGATATTCAGTTCCAGGGCATCGGCCCCCGCCTGCTCCAGCTCACGGCCATGCTCCACCCAGCCGCTGTCGGTGGCGCCGTTGAGGCTGGCGATGACCGGAATGTCCAGAGCCTCCTTGAGGGCCTGCAGCTGTTCCAGATATTCGTCCAGGCCGGTCTTGTACTCGGGATGCAGGGGCAGGTAGGTATCCGCCTCGCCATGTCCCAGGTCCTGGAAATCCATGAGGCCGGTAAGCTGTTCTTCCTCGGCAATGACTTCCTCCTCGAACAGGGAGTACATGACCAGGGCCGCGGCACCCGCATCCTCCAGGCGTTTGGCCGTGTCCAGGTCCCGGCTCAGGGGCGACGCGGAAGGCACCAGGGGATTTTTCAGCTTCAGGCCCAGGTAGGTGGTTTCCAGGTTCATGATGCACTCTCCTGTGTTTCTTCGACGGGCAGGGACGCCAGCTGTTCCAGATGGTGGTATCGCTCCAGCACCGCTTCCTGCTGCTGGGCCAGGAAGGCTTCGGCCTCCTGGGGATGGCTGCGCCAGAGCATGGCGAAGCGGGTTTCCGTCTGGTAGTACTCCTTGAGGGGCACGCTGGGTTTCTTGTAGTCCAGCTGCAGGGGATTGAGCCCCTTCTCCCGGCGGCGCGGATCATAGCGGTACAGGGGCCAGTGGCCGCTGTTGATGGCCAGCTTCTGCTGGCGCAGGTTGAAGCTCATGTCCACGCCATGGGCGATGCAGGGCGAATAGGCCAGGATGATGGACGGGCCGGGATAGGACTCGGCCTCCATGAGGGCCTTGAGGGTGTGCACGTCCTTGGCGCCGGAAGATACCGAAGCCACATAGACATTCTCATAGGCCATGGCGATCATGCCCAGGTCCTTCTTGGGCGCGGCCTTGCCTCCGGCGGAGAACTTGGCCACGGCGCCCCTGGGGGTGGCCTTGGAGGTCTGGCCGCCGGTGTTGGAATAGACCTCGGTATCCAGCACCAGCAGGTTGATGTCCTTGCCCGAGGCCAGGGCGTGATCCAGGCCGCCAAAGCCGATGTCATAGGCCCAGCCATCGCCACCGATGATCCACACGCTCTTTTTCACCAGGTAGTCGGCAATGGACAGCAGGCGCCGGGCCTTGTCCCGGTCCAGCTTGCGCAGCTGTTCCTTGAGGCGCTCCACCCGCTCACGCTGCTGGTGGATGCCCGGCTCGTCGGACTGGTCGGCGGACAGTATCTCCCGCACCAGGTCCTGGTCCAAAGCGTCGCCCAGTTGCGCCAGCAGCACTTCCGCCTGGTGGCGGTGCTGGTCCACGGCCAGGCGGAAGCCCAGGCCGAACTCGGCATTGTCCTCGAACAGGGAATTGGACCAGGCCGGCCCCCTGCCCTCGGGATTGGTGGTGTAAGGCGTGGTGGGCAGGTTGCCGCCATAGATGGA
>JALVNE010000218.1 GCA_027026755.1 Sedimenticola sp.
AGCGGCATCGATCTTTCCCCGGAACTGCTGGCCGAAGGCCGTCGTCGTCATCCCGGTATTCGCCTGCATGAAGGCGATATCTTCGATTTCGATCCTCCTCCTCAAAGCCATGACTGGGTGCTGCTCTCGGGCGCCCTGAACAGCAAGCTGGATGACCAGGGCGCTTATGCCCGGCGGGTGATCCGGCGCATGTATGCCACCTGCCGCAAGGGCATTGCCTTCAACCTGCTGGATGCCCGCCATGAATGGACGGCCAATTGCTGGGATCTGCAAAGTTTTGACCCCTCCGACATCGAGGCGCTGGTGTGCTGCCTTTCTCCCCGCTGGGAGATCCGGGACGATTATCTGGAAAACGATTTCACGGCGGTCGTCTGGCGGCCGGCTGAGTGACAACCGAACTGCCTTGAATGCCTCGATCCAGCGGGACGGCTCGGGCTTCAGGTCGTTGAAAACGGCTGCGCGTCCCTGTGAGGTCGCGGGTCTTTTTCCGTCCTCCTGCTATGCTTGTGAATAAAGCGGGTGCTTTGCCCAAAAGCAATAACAAACAGGAGGAGTAAAAATGAACAAAGTGGCCATAGTCGGTGCCGGGCGCGTGGGTGAAACCACCGCCCAGATTCTTGCCGAGCAGGAAATCTGCCGGGAAGTCATGCTCATAGACATTCGTCCGGATGCCCCCCAGGGGGTGGCCCTGGACATTTTGCAGACTTCACCCTTCTTCAGTTTCGATACCCGGGTGGAAGGCAGCAATGACCCTGCTGCCCTGGCCGGGGCGGACGTAGTGGTGGTCACCGCGGGGATTCCGCGCAAGCCGGGCATGTCCCGCTCGGACGTGCTGGATACCAACGTGGCCATCATCGACGGCATTGCCGACGACATCCTGCGTCATGCGCCCGATGCCATGGTGCTGGTGGTGAGCAATCCTGTGGACGTGCTCACCTGGCGGGTGTGGCAGCGCACCGGCTGGTCCCGGGAGCGGGTCTTCGGTCAGGCCGGGGTGCTGGATGCCTCGCGCATGGCGGCCTTCATTGCCATGGAAACTGGATTTTCCAGTCGTGACATCACCACCATGGTGCTGGGCGGCCATGGCGACAGCATGGTGCCGGTGCCGCGCTTCTGCACCGTCAACGGCATCCCGGTGACGCATTTTATCAGCGAGGAGCGATTACAGGATATAATTCAGCGCACCAGGGAAGGTGGTGCCGAGATTCTGGCCCTGCGCAAGAACTCCAGCGCCTATGATGCACCGGGTGCTTCCATTGCTGCCATGGTGGATGCCATCAGCCACAACCGCAGGCGTCTGCTGCCCTGCGTGGCCATCCTGCAGGGTGAATACGACCAGGAAGATATTGCCATGGGCGTGCCCTGTGTGCTGGACGAGCGCGGGCTGGCGGAGGTGGTGGTGCTGGATCTCACGGAAGACGAAGCCCGGGCCTTCCGGGAATCGGCCGTGGCGGTCATGCGGGATATCGACCGACTGAAAACAAAGACAAGCTGACGGAGTTGTGTAATGTCTGACAAGAAAGCAAAGATCATCCTGGATGCTTCCGGGACCAGCCACGAGTTCGACATCATTTCGGGCACCGAAGGACCCGACGCCATCGATATCACCCCCCTTTATAGCGAGGCCGGGGTGTTCACCTATGATCCGGGCTTCGTATCCACGGCTTCCTGCCACAGCTCCATTACCTATATAGATGGCGACGAGGGCATTCTGCGCTACCGTGGCTATCCCATCGAGCAGCTGGCGGAACAGAGCACCTTCGTCGAGGTGGCCTACCTGTTGCTGTACGGCGAACTGCCCACGGCAGAGGAACTGGAAAACTTCAAGGGCATCATCACCCATCACACCATGGTCAACGAGGCCCTGTTGCGCTTCTTCGAGGGCTATCACTACGACGCCCACCCCATGGCCATGATGGTCGGGGTGGTCGGCTCCCTGGCCGGCTTCTATCATGATTCCCTGGACATTCACGACCCGGTGCACCGGGATATCTGCGCTCACCGCCTCATCGCCAAGATTCCCACCATCGCTGCCGCCTGCCACAAGCACAATATCGGTGAGCCGGTGATGTACCCCCGCAACGATCTGAGCTATTCCGCCAATTTCATGTACATGCTCAAGGGCACGCCCTGTGAAGATTACCAAGTGGATGCCCTGGCGGAGCGGGCCCTGGATCTGCTGTTCATCCTGCACGCGGACCACGAACAGAATGCCTCCACTTCCACGGTGCGCCTGGCCGGCAGTTCCGGCGCCAATCCTTTCGCCTGCGTGGCGGCGGGCATCACCTCCCTCTGGGGGCCGGCACATGGTGGCGCCAATGAGGCGGTGCTCAAGATGCTGGAGGAGATCGGCCATGTGGGCAACATCGAGAAATACATCGCCCGCGCCAAGGACAAGGAAGACCCCTACCGCCTCATGGGCTTCGGTCACCGGGTGTACAAGAACTACGATCCCCGGGCGCGTATCATCCGCAGTGTCTGCCACCAGGTGCTGGAAAAACTGGCGGACAGCAACAATCCCCTGTTCGAACTGGCCCTGCGGCTGGAAGAGATCGCCACCAACGACGAGTATTTCCTGGAGCGCAAGCTCTATCCCAACGTGGACTTCTATTCCGGCATCATCTACCGCGCCCTGGGCATTCCCGACAACATGTTCACGGTCATGTTCGCCATCGCCCGTACCGTGGGCTGGATCTCCCACTGGACGGAAATGGTTTCCGACCCCCGGTTTCGCATCGGCCGGCCGCGCCAGATCTACGATGGCGCGCCGAAACGGGACTATGTCCCCATGGACCAGCGCAGCTGACGGGGTGTGCCTGGCGGACCATGAAAAAAAGCCCCTTGGTGGGGCTTTTTTCATGGATGGCAATGGCTCAGAACAGATCGTCGGGCCTGACCGTGGTCTGCGCTTCCCCCTGAACATCCTCCTGGGACAGGCTGTCATCTTCGGTTTCCAACATGGGTGGCACCTTACCCGGACGGAAGATCTCGAAGCTGCTGTTGTCCCTGTTCCCGGATACCTGCAGGCCGGTATCGTTGTCGATGCGCACGGTGACCAGGCCGGGGGGCATGAGCGGTGGATCGTCGGGAATGTCTTCCAGGGCGACCTTCATGAAGGCGATCCAGGCGGGCAGGGCCACGCGGCCGCCGACCTCGCCTCTGCCCAGGCGGCTGTTGTCATCGAAGCCCGTCCACACGGCGGTGACGATGTGCTGGTTGAAGCCCGTGAACCAGGCGTCGCGCTGTTCGTTGGTGGTGCCGGTCTTGCCGGCCAGGTCCGTGCGTCCCAGGCTTCTGGCGCGTACGGCGGTGCCGCGGTTTATGACGTCCCGCATCATGGAATACATGATGTAGCGGTTGTCTGCGGGCAGGGTGCGCGGAGCCGGCCGGCAGGTACTGATTTCCGACGGGCTTTCTTCGCCGGCTTTGCCGTGGCCTGCTGCTTGTTGCTCTGGCCTTTCCTCACAGCCCACCACCAGGGGATCGGCTTCGTAGATGATTTCGCCATTCTTCTCTATGTGTTCGATGAAATAGGGCTCGATGAGATAGCCACCATTGGCCAGCACCGCGTAGGCGCGGGCCATCTGCCAGGGGGTGACTTCCCCGCTGCCCAGGGCCAGGGACAGGGCATGGGGCAGCTGGTCCGGGTCGAAGCCGAAACGTTTGGCGTGCTCCAGGGCATGCTCGATGCCCATGGAACGCAGCAGCCGGATGGATACCAGGTTGCGGGATTTGGTCAGGGCCCAGCGCAGGCGGGTGGGGCCGTAGAACTTGCCGCTGTAGTTTTCCGGGCGCCAGGTGTCGTCGTCACCGTTGTTTTCCATGATGACGGGGGCGTCGTTGATGACGCTGGCCGCGGTGTAGCCGGCTTCCAGGGCGGCGGAGTAGATGATGGGCTTGAAACCGGAACCCGGCTGGCGTTTTGCCTGGATGGCGCGGTTGAACTTGCTGGTGCGGAAATCGTAACCGCCAACCAGGGCGTTCAGTGCCCCGTTGCGGGGATCGATGGAAACCAGGGCGCCGGCCACCGCGGGCACCTGGGCCAGCTCCCACCAGGTTTCTCCCTTGTCATTGCTTCTTTGCCTGACGCGCACCAGATCGCCGGGCTGAACGATGTCTGCCGCTTTCCTGGGCTTTGCTCCCCGGTGGCTTTCGTCTTCGTAGGGGCGTGCCCAGCTCAGCCCCTTCCATTCCAGGCTGACCCTTTGTCCCTTGCCGAGATAGATGGTGGCGCTTTTTTTTCCGGTTTTGGTGACGATGGCCGGGAGCAGTTGCTGTACCGGGCTTGAGCCTGACAACAGTTCATCCAGGCCTGCGTCATCGGCAGGAAGCTCATCGAAGTGCTTTTCCGCGCCCCGCCAGCCATGGCGCCTGTCATAATCTTCCAGCGCTTTGCGCAGCCCTTCGTTGGCGGCAGTCTGCAACTTGCTGCTGATGGTGGTGTAGACCTTCAGACCGCTGGTATAGGTTTCCGGACCAAAGTCCCTGACGAGCTTTTCCCGAACCATTTCCGCGACCCAGGGCGCTTCCAGCTCCACTTCGGCACGATGCAGGGTGGCCGTCACCGGCGCCTTGCGGGCTTCGTCGGCCTGTTCCCGGGTGATGTATCCCAATGCCAGCATGCGTCCCAGCACATAGTTACGCCGCTGTTTCGCGCGCTCCGCATTGGTGACCGGGTTGTAGTTGGAAGGGGCCTTGGGCAAGCCGGCTATCATGGCGGTTTCTGCCAGGGTGAGTTCGTCCAGCGGACGACCATAGTACACCTGGGCGGCCGCCTTGACCCCGTAGGCGCGATGTCCGAGGTAGATCTTGTTCAGATAGAGTTCGAGTATTTCTTCCTTGCTCAGTTCCCGCTCGATATGCAGGGCGAGAAAGATCTCCCGGATCTTTCTGGTGAAGGTGCGCTTGCGGGTCAGATAATAGTTGCGTGCCACCTGCATGGTGATGGTGCTGCCGCCCTGTTTCTTGTGCCCGGTGAGGGCGAGGGTGACGGCGGCGCGGGCCAGGCCGATAGGGTCGATACCATGGTGTTGAAAGAAGTTCTGGTCCTCCGCGGCGAGGAAGGCATGGATCATGTCCGGCGGAATCTCGTCATAGCTCACCGGATCCCGCCGTTTCTCTCCGTACTGGGCGATGAGTTTTCCGTCTGCGCTGAAGATGCGCATGGGAACCTGCAACTGTATATCGCGAAGGTTTTCCGTGGAGGGCAGCTCATCGCGGAAATGCAGGTAAGTGCCGCCGATGACGAGAACGGCGGTCACGGTTCCCAGCAGCAGCATCAATGCGGCGTATTTCAATGCTTTTGCGAACCAGATCATGGGCAGTGAGCGGGTCTTCCCGGATTTGATGACGATGGGAGGCAGAGTTTATATCAGTATTGTGCGTTGGTGCTGAAAACCGCGATTGACCGCCAACGCGAGTGTGGCAGAATTCTGGACAGCTGCCATGATGGAAACAGTGACGACGATTCAGCTTCAAAGTTCACCGTATTTTACGTGTTGAGACTGTAGATTGCGAGAAACATCACATTAAAATTCTGTTCAAGTAGTAACTTAAGTAAAGAAATTAAAGCATCGCCTTCAATTTTTTGCTAAATTTACTGCTAGGCCGGTCGGAAGGTTGGCAGCAAAGGGTAGATGAAGCGCATTGGGGCAAGGGGGCATTGTCCTGATTTGGCGGTACCCTGACACAATCATCAAGGATTCTGGAATATTGAATAATGAGTCTCTTTAGTCGCAAGAATACTCCCCTGGTGGGATTGGATATCAGTTCCTCGGTGGTGAAGCTGCTGGAGTTGAGCCGTCAGGGAGGGCGTGGCGGTGCCCGTTACCGGGTGGAAAGCTATGGCGTGGAAATCCTTCCGCCCAACGTCATGGTGGAAGGCAGTATCGTCGATATCGAGGCGGTGGGGCAGGCCATCAAGAAAGTGGTGAAGAAATCCGGTTCCCGCGCAAGATCTGCTGCTCTGGCGGTTTCCGGTTCCTCGGTCATCACCAAGACCATTTCCGTCGCGGCATCCCTTTCCGACAAGGAACTCGAAGCACAGATCGAAATGGAAGCCGATCAGTATGTTCCCTATCCCCTGGAAGAAGTCAATCTGGATTTCGAGGTGCTCGGTCCCAGTGAAAAGAACTCCCAGATGGTCGATGTGCTGCTCGCGGCCTGCCGTTCCGAGACGGTGGACGAACGCGTGGCGGCGGCTGCCCTGGGCGGTCTGGAATGCGAAGTGGTTGACGTGGAAGCCTATGCTCTGGAACGCGCCTGCCGGGAGCTGGCAGTGGATTGGCCCAATGGTGGGGAGGGACTCACCGTGGCGCTGGTGGATATCGGTGCGAACACGACCACGCTCAACGCCCTGCACAGCAACACCACGGTCTATACCCGGGAGCAGAATTTTGGTGGCAGGCAACTGACCGAAGAGATACAGCGCCGCTACGGCCTGTCCTTCGAGGAGGCGGGCATGGCGAAACGCAACGGCGGCTTGCCGGACAGTTATGATGCCGAGGTGCTCGATCCTTTCAAGGAAGCCGTGGCGCAGCAGGTGAACCGGGCCATCCAGTTCTTCCTGGGGGCGACGCCCTACAACCATGTCGACCTGATTGCCCTGGCTGGTGGCACCTCCTCGATTCCCGGCCTGGACGATCTGATCCAGGAACGCCTGGGTGTGGACACCGTCGTCGCCAACCCGTTTACCAACATGTCCATAGGTTCCAGGGTCAATGCCGAGGCGCTGAGCAGTGATGCGCCGGCAATGATGATTGCCTGTGGTCTGGCACTGAGGAGTTTCAGCTAATGGCCAATATCAACCTCCTCCCATGGCGCGAGAACCTGCGCAAGAAGCGCAAGCGGGATTTCGGCTTGCAGGTGTTGTTCGCGATTCTGCTGGCGGCCCTGGCCACCTTCTTGTGGTACCTGCAGGTACAAAAGCAGATCGAGTTCCAGGAAAGCCGTAATGCCTTTTTGAAGGCAGAGATCGCCAAGGTGGACGAGAAGATCAAGGAGATCAAGGATCTCGAAAAGAAGCGTGCGGAGCTGGTGGCCAGGATGAACGTCATCCAGGAGTTGCAGGCCAGCCGTCCCATGGTCGTGCATTTGTTTGACGAACTCGTGAAAACCATCCCTGATGGCGTGTTCCTCACGAGCCTGGTACAGAAGGGGATCCAGGTCACCCTCAGTGGTCAGGCCCAGTCGAACGCGCGGGTTTCGGCCTACATGCGCGCCATCGATGCCAGCCAATGGATGAAAGATGCCGAACTCAAGGTGATCAAGAGCGAGGACAAGACCGAAAACGGCATGAGCGAGTTTGAATTGCTTGCCAAGCAGGCCAATCCCAATGCCAAGCAGGAAGAAACCGAGCAAGAAACCGAGAAATGAGTGCCGCGAGCGTCGTGAAACCCGAACCGGGCACTGTTTCCAACATGATGGTGTGACAGAATGGATTTGAGTGATTTCAGAGATCTGAGCTTCGAGAACATCGGTGATTGGCCACTGGTCGTCAAGCTGGTGACGGTGCTGCTGTTGTGCGCCGGTATCGTGGGCGCGGGTTATTACTATTTCATTGCCGATGAATATGTGGCGCTGGAAAAGGTGGTGAAGACGGAAGGTGATTTGCGCAAGGAATTCGAACGCAAGCAGGCCAAGGCCGTCAACCTCGAGGCGTACAGGGAACAGCTGAAGGAAATGCAGGAGTCTTTCGGCGCCATGTTGCGGCAGCTGCCGGACAAGACGGAAGTAGCGGCCCTGCTGGTGGATGTTTCCCAAACCGGTCTGGCTGCGGGACTGGAGTTCGAACTGTTCCAGCCCATGCCCGAGATCAAGCAGGATTTCTATGCGGAGTTGCCCATCAAGATCAAGGTGGTCGGTGACTATCATGAATTTGGGGAATTCGTCAGCGGTCTTGCCGCCCTGCCGCGCATCGTCACCGTGCACGATGTCAAGATAAGCCGGCAGAAGAATGGCGACAAGCTGCTGATGGAGGCGACGGCCAAGACCTACCGTTACCTGGAGGAGGCAGGCTGATGAGATATTTGATTCCAGCCCTGATGTTGCTGTTGCTTGCGGGTTGCGCGAGCCAGGATATGTCCGATCTGCGCAGGTACGTGGAGGAGGTCAAGAGTCGTCCGCCCACGCCCATCGAGCCTATTCCCCAGATCAAGCAGGCGGAAACCTATCTGTATGTGGGAGGCAATCGTCGGGATCCCTTCGTTCCCACCGAAGATACTTCGGATGTCATGGTTGCCGACACCGGTACCGGCCCACGCCCGGATCCCAACCGGCGCAAGGAGGAACTGGAGTCCTATCCGCTGGATGCCCTGAAAATGGTGGGCACGCTTGATCAGAACAAGGAGGTGTGGGCGCTGGTGCAGTCTCCTGACGGAACCATACACAGGGTCAAGACGGGGAATTATCTTGGGCAGAATGACGGCAAGATCGTCAGCATCGAAGAAGAAAAAATCAACGTGGTAGAACTGATTCCGAACGGCAGTGGCGGGTACCTGGAACGGCAGGCGTCGCTGACATTGGGCGAGCGAGATTCAAGTTAAGGAGAGTCCGTAATGGTAGGTGGCAAAATGGGTATCAACAGACAAGCAATCTTCTGGGGGTTGCTGCTCGCAGTGTTCGGTGTATCGAGTGCTGCGGCCAACACCCTGAAAAATATTACGTATTCCATCCTTTCTGGAGAGCGGGTACAGATCGTAATGGAGACCGCCGAGCCAGTGTGGGGGGCGACCAGTTTCGCCACCGACAACCCGGCCCGCATTGCCATCGACCTGCCGGGCACCAAGAGCGAGCTGGAATCCCGCACCAAGAATATCGGTTCCGGGAATGTGCGTTCAGTGACCGCCATCGAAGCGGGGGACAAGACCCGGGTCGTGGTCAACCTGCTCGACAAGTCCACCTACGATGTCCGTCAGCAGGGCAACAAGATCGTATTGATGCTGAATGGCCAGGCCAGTGGCGAAGAACTCGCCAGCGCTCCGGCGGCGGCTCCTGCGGCAGACGAGGGTGAAGATGCCAAGCCCATGATCACCAATGTGGATTTCCGTCGTGGCGGTGAGAGTGTAGCCCGCGTGGAGATCACCCTGTCGGATCCTGATGTAGTCGTGGATATGCGCCAGGAAGGCACCAATATCGTCCTGGATTTCCTGGGTGCTGGCGTAGAACCCGATCAGGCCCTGGAACTCGATGTCACGGATTTTGCCACAGTGGTGAAAAGCATCGTTACCCGCCCGCATCGAAAGGATGCGCGTGTCGTCATCAGCACTCAGGGTGAGTTCGAGCACCTGGCCTACCAGGCGGACAATCTCTACACCCTGGAATTCCGTGCCGTGAGCAAGGAAGAGAAGGAGGCCCGCAGGAAGAGGGAGCTGACCTACACCGGGGACAAACTGTCGCTGAATTTCCAGGATATCGAAGTGCGTTCCGTACTTCAGTTGCTGGCCGATTTCACCGGCCTGAATATGGTGGTCAGTGATTCCGTCACTGGAAACATCACCCTGCGCCTGAAAAACGTTCCCTGGGATCAGGCCCTGGACATCATTCTCAAGACCAAGGGTCTGTCCAAGCGCCAGAACGGTAACGTGATTCTGGTGGCGCCCACGGAAGAGATCGCTGCCCGGGAAAAGCTGGATCTGGAATCCAAAAAGCAGGTGGAGGAGCTGGCTCCGTTGCATTCCGAGCTTATTCAGATCAATTACGCCAAGGCGGAAGATCTGGCGGAACTGCTCAAGTCCGAGGAGAATCAGCTGCTCTCCGAGCGGGGCAACGTGGCCATCGATTCCCGCACCAACACCTTGCTGGTGCAGGATACGGCCACCAAACTGGACGAGATTCGCGCCCTTATCGAAAAACTGGATGTTCCCATCAGGCAGGTACTGGTGGAGTCCCGCGTGGTCATCGCCAATGACGATTTCGCCCGCGACATCGGCGTGCGCTTCGGCTTCAACCGGGAAAACAGCATTGGCGGCAACTCCAGCCTGCTCACCGCAGGTGGCCTGCCGGGCCATACCAATGGCACCTTTGGTTTTGCGCCGGGTATCGAGAATCCTGCTGGCAGCGGTGCGGAAGCGCTGATGGTGAACCTGCCCCAGCAACTGGCGCCTGGTCGTGGTGGTGCGGTGAATTTCCTGCTGGGCAAGGTGGGCTCCTACCTGCTGCAGCTGGAGCTGACGGCCATGCAGCAGGAAGGACGGGGTGAAATCATCTCCAGCCCCAGGGTCATCACCTCCGATCAGAACAAGGCGATCATCAAGCAGGGTATCGAGATCCCCTACCAGGAGGCCACCTCCAGCGGCGCCACTTCGGTGTCTTTCAAGGAGGCCGTGCTGAAGCTGGAGGTCACGCCGCATATTACGCCGGACGACCGCATCATGATGGATCTGCTGGTATCCAAGGATGATGCCGATTTCACCCGCGCGGTGCTGGGCGTTCCTCCCCTGAACAAGCGTCAGGTCGAAACCCGGGTACTGGTGGACAACGGGGAAACCGTGGTTCTGGGCGGCGTGTTCGAGCGCGACCGGAAGAATGCGGAAGAGAAAGTTCCCTTCTTCGGCGATCTGCCGGTTATCGGGAATGCCTTCAAGGAAACCCTCACGACCGACAGCAAGAAGGAATTGCTGATCTTCATCACGCCAAAGATCATCAAGGATTCATTGAATATCAGATAATCCCTTCCTTGCATGGCAAGAAGAAAAGACACGGCCCAGGCCGTGTCTTTTCGTTGGATCTTCCTGACACGACTTGTTCGCGGCGCCCTTGACAGGCTGTCGAAAAACACCGTTTTTCGACAGCCTGTATGTGGCACGAGGATGTGCCTTCATTTTCGAGGGCTGTAAGCCATCGAAAATGAAGGAAGCGGGAAACTGCGTTTTCAGCTTTCGTGGTTGAAAATGTCTATGGAGGGGCTTTTTCAACATCCCGTTAAGGTATAATCGGCGTTTTTTTCAGGTGATTGAACTATGCTGAAACCCACTCGTATCTTTCTGGTGGGCCCTATGGGGGCCGGCAAGACCACCATTGGCCGGCAGCTGGCGCAATCTCTTGGTCTGGAGTTCGACGATACGGATCAGGAGATCCAGAGGCGCACGGGGGTGGATATCCCCACCATCTTCGAATATGAAGGCGAGGAGGGGTTCCGTCGCCGGGAAATGAAGGCCATTGCCGACATGGTGGAGCAGGACAACCTGGTGCTGGCCACGGGTGGCGGTGCCGTGACCCAGCCGGAAAACCGCCGTCTGCTCGCGGCCCGCGGTTATGTCATCTATCTGTCCTGTTCGCCAGAGCAGCAGTACGAGCGCACCTACAAGGACAAGAACCGTCCCCTGTTGCATACTGACGACCCCTTGCAGCGCCTGAAGGAACTGAACGAAGAGCGCGATCCCCAGTACCGGGAGATTGCCGACCTTGTGGTTTCCACGGAAGGACGTTCGGCCCAGGCCGTGGTCAAGGACGTGATCCGCCATTTCGAAAACACCTGAAGTCATACCATGTCCCGCCTGATTATCAGTCTCGACGTCGATCTCGGCGAACGCAGTTATCCCATCTACATCGGCCAGGATCTGCTCAAGGATGCGGACATCTTTCGCCGCCATATTGCTTCCAGTCAGGTGCTGGTGGTGAGCAATGAAACCGTGGCGCCCCTGTACATGCAGACCCTGGTAGACACGCTTCAAGGTTTTACAGTGGAGCAGGTGGTATTGCCGGACGGTGAGAAGTACAAGACGCTGGACATTCTCAAGCGGATCTTCGACCGGCTGCTGGAGAAACGCTTCGACCGTGGCTGCACCCTCATTGCCCTGGGCGGCGGCGTCATCGGCGACATGACGGGTTTTGCCGCGGCCTGCTATCAGCGTGGCGTGAATTTCATCCAGGCGCCCACCACCCTTCTTTCCCAGGTGGATTCTTCCGTGGGCGGCAAGACCGGGGTGAACCATCCCCTGGGCAAGAACATGATCGGCGCCTTCTACCAGCCCCGGGCAGTGGTCATCGACATAAGCACTCTCGACACCCTGCCGGCCCGGGAGCTTTCCGCCGGCCTGGCGGAGGTCATCAAGCATGGCATCATCAAGGATGCCGACTACTTCGCCTGGCTGGAAGACAACATGAAGTACCTGCGCGCCCTGGATGCCGAAGCCCTGGCTCATGCGGTGGAAGGGTCCTGCATCATCAAGTCCCGGGTGGTATCCGCCGACGAGCGGGAAGCCGGTCAGCGCGCCCTGCTCAATTTCGGCCACACGTTCGGTCATGCCATAGAGACGGGCATGGGCTATGGCAACTGGCTGCATGGCGAGGCCGTGGGCGCCGGCATGTGCATGGCAGCACGCATGTCCCACCTGCTGGGCTGGCTGACGCCTGACGAAGAAGCCCGCATCCTGGCGCTGATCGAGGCGGCCGGGTTGCCCACCGCGCCGCCGGATCTGCCGCCTTCCCGCTTCCTGGAACTCATGTCCGTGGACAAGAAAGTCATGGCCGGGCAGTTGCGCCTGGTACTCCTGAAAGGCATTGGCAAGGCACTGATCAGCGATGACTTTCCCATGGAGGTACTACGGCAGACTCTGGAAAGCTACAGCGCTTGAAAGGGACTTTCTCCACTAAAAAACTGGCCTGTTCGACGTTTCTGCAGTATCCTAGCGGGTTCGTTGGAGGCGCTTGATTTTGCGCCTTGCATGCTGCCGCCAGCCGGCGGCCCTTTTACTGAGATAGACGAGGTTTGCGATGAGTTACGGTGCCTTGCCGCCGAAACAGGGCTTGTATGACCCGGCGAATGAGCACGATGCCTGCGGCGTTGGTTTTGTGGCCGATATCAAGGGCCGCGGCAGTCATGAAATCGTT
>JALVNE010000219.1 GCA_027026755.1 Sedimenticola sp.
CCGGCTCGCCCCGCGCCTGCAGGTTTTCGGCCTGTTCCCGGAGCTGGTTGTGCAGCATCTGCGCGAGGCCCGGCTCCAGCGCCATAACCTGGCCGTCGCGGCCCTGCACCGACTGTTGCAGGATCTGCTCCAGCGAGGGGTGTAGCGTCATCACCGAGATTTCCTTCGCCATGCCGTAGATGCCCTGCACGATCTGCCGGCCCAGGGTCACGCGCACCTTTTCCGTGAGCACGCCCGGGTCCTGGCTCTGGTGACCGAACTCGGCCAGGGTTTCGGCGATGCTGCGCAGGTCACGGATCGACACCTGTTCCTGCAACAGATTCTGCAATACGCGGGTGACGATGCTCAGGTTCAGCGGCTTCGGCATCAGGTTTTCCACCAGCTTCGGGTAGCTGCGCTTGAGGATGTTGAGCAGTTCCTGCACTTCCTCATGGCCGATCAGTTCGTGGGCATTCTCCTGGATCATCTGACTCAGGTGGGTGGCGACGACGGTGGCGTTGTCGACCACGGTGTAGCCCAGGGTCTGCGCCTGGTCGCGCAATGCCGGGTCGATCCACAGGGCTTCCAGGCCGAAGGCGGGATCGGTGGTGGGCAGGCCCTGCAACTCGCCATACACCGTGCCGGGGTTGATCGCCAGATCCTTGCCCGGCTGGATCTCGGCCTCGCCCATCGGCACGCCGAGCAGGCTCAGGCGGTAATGGTTCGGCGGCAGATCGAGGTTGTCGCGGATGTGCACCGACGGGATCAGGAAGCCCAGCTCCTGCGACAATTTCTTGCGCACGCCCTTGATGCGCGCCATCAGCTCGCCGCCCTGGCGTTCATCGACCATCGGAATCAGGCCGTAGCCGACCTCGAGGCCGATCAGATCCACCGGCTGGACATCGTCCCAGGACAGCTCTTTCTGCTCCGGCTTGGGCTCGATCTCGGTATGGATCGGTTCGGCCTGCTGTGCCTGTTTCTCTTGCTGGATGATGCGCCAGGCCAGATAACCGGCGATGCCGGCCAGCGACAGGAACGCGAAATTGGGCATTCCGGGGATCAGCCCGAGCAGGGTCATGATGACGGCGGTGACGATCAGCGCGCGCGGGTCCTTGAACATCTGCGCGAACACCTGCTTGCCCATCTCCTGGGAGTCGGATACCCGGGTGACGATGATGGCAGTGGCGGTGGACAGCACCAGCGACGGGATCTGCGCCACCAGGCCGTCACCGATGGTCAGCAGCGAGTAGTTCTGCATCGCACTCGCGAAATCCATGCCGTGCTGCATCATGCCGATGGCGAGGCCGCCGACGATGTTGATGAACAGGATCAGGATGCCGGCGATGGCGTCGC
>JALVNE010000220.1 GCA_027026755.1 Sedimenticola sp.
TGCGTATTCCACCCCATCGTGACCGCCGATTCCAAACGAACATGACCGCTCATTACGACGGATCGTGACCGGCCGTTACGATTGATCGTGACCGATTTCGAGGTCAATCTTGGAATACGCGGTCACGATGGCGTAAACCCCGGTCACGATCCTCGTAATCTCCCTGACTCACTGGAATTCTTCCACTTTATCCGGCACAACCGCAGCCTTTTGCTTTCAGGAGACGGTTTATGCCAACCACGAGGATTCCAATGAAGAAAATCATCGAAGTACTGCGCCTCAAATATGAGGCCCAACTCAGCCATGAGAAGATTGCCCGTGCCTGTGGGCTCTCCAAGGGGGCGGTGAGCAAGTATGTCAGCCTGTCCCGAGCCAAGGGCGTGAGCTGGCCCCTGCCCGAGGGGATCGACGAGGCCGCTCTTGAGGCTCTGCTGTTCCCGGCACCGGAGAAGCCGGAGCGCTTTGTGCCGCCGGACTGTTTCCAGATCCATCAGGAGCTCAAGCGCAAGGGGGTGACGCTGCAACTGCTGTGGGCGGAGTATATCGCCCGCCACGAAGAGCGGGGCTATCGCTACAGCCGCTTCTGTGAGCTGTACCGTCAGTGGAGAGATCAACAGAAGCGCAGCATGCGCCAGCAACACCGGGCCGGCGAGAAGGCCTTCATCGACTACTGTGGCCCTACCGTCGAGGTAATCGACCGCCACAGTGGCGAGATCCGCAATGCCCAGGTTTTTGTCGGGGTGCTGGGGGCTTCCAGCTACACCTTTGCCGAGGCCACCTGGACGCAGTCACTGCCCGACTGGATCGGATCGCATCAGCGCATGCTGCACTTCTTCGGTGGCGCACCGGAACTGCTGGTACCGGACAATCTCAAGGCCGCCGTCACCCGGGCCTCGCGCTATGCGCCGAAGATCAATGACACCTATGCCGAGATGGCTACCCACTACGGCACCGCCATTCTGCCCACCCGTCCTTACAAGCCCAAGGACAAGGCCAAGGCCGAGGTGGCGGTACAGGTGGTCGAGCGCTGGATCCTCGCCCGCTTGCGGCATCGAACCTTCTTCTCGTTGGCCGAGCTGAACCGCGCCATCGCTGAGTTGCTGACCGAGCTGAACCAGCGGCCTTTTCAGGGTCGCAGTGAGAGCCGCCGGGATCTCTATGAGGCTCTGGATCGACCAGCACTCAAGCCCTTGCCTCAGGACGACTACGAATATGCCGAATGGCGCAAGGCCAAACCGGGCATCGATTATCATGTGGCGGTGGGCAAGCGCTTCTACAGCGTCCCTCATGCCCTGGTCGGTCAGACTCTGGATCTGCGTATTACCGCCA
>JALVNE010000221.1 GCA_027026755.1 Sedimenticola sp.
CCGGGCCATGGCGGGATTGTCCCTGTGCCTGATTCTGGGAACCCTGCTCGCCACCCTGTCCAAGGCCAACGGCGCCCTGCTGCCCCTGCTGGCCGGCATCCTGGAAATCACTGTCCTGGCAAACGACAAGACGCTGGCAGCGCCACCGGCCCAGGCGCGCCGCTGGACGATCTGGCGCTGGCTCTTTCTCTGGCTTCCCACGGCATTGGTGGTTCTTTTTCTGCTGGCAAGAATCCCGGAATCCGCCCAGACGGCCGCGGAAATCCGGGAGTTCAGCCTTGCTCAACGCGTACTGACCCAGCCACGGGTCATACTGGAATACCTGAGCCTGATATTTTTCCCCCGCCCCTACACCAATGGCCTGTTCAACGACGCTTTTCCCTTTTCGACCGACTGGCTTCACCCCTGGACCACCTTGCCAGCCATACTGGCGGTTCTTGGCCTGCTTGGGGGCGCTGTGAAAATCCGCCAAAAGCATCCTGCCCTTGCCCTCGCCATCCTGTTTTTCTTCGCGGGCCACATGATGGAATCCACGGTGCTGCCGCTGGAGCTGTATTTCGAGCACCGCAATTATGTGCCTGGCCTGTTCCTGTTCTGGCCACTGTCCATTGCCCTGGTCAAGACGCCACTGTTAAGCAGAAACATCAAGATCGCCATCGGTCTTGGGGTCTTGCTGTTGCTGGCCTTGTTCACCGCAATGCGCGCCAGTCTCTGGGGCAATGCCGATCAGCAGGCCTATCTGTGGGCCAGACTCAACCCGGAATCCGCCCGGGCGCAGACCTATGCCGCTCAGTATGACATCCACAGGCATCAGTACAAGGCCGCGGTGGAACGCCTGCAGGCCAGCCGCCGCACCCATCCCTACAGCCTCCAGGTCAGCCTGAACCTCATCAGCGCCAAGTGCGCCCTGAATGCGCTTTCACCGGACGATATGGAAAAGGCCGCCCAGGCCCTGGCCATCAGCCGAAAGGGAAGGCGGCTGCTGACGGCCTGGACCCAGTCCGTGCTCAAGGCCTACAGCGGCGACAAGACCTGCACCGGATTGAACCATGACTCCATGAACCACCTGCTGGATGCCGCCGCGGGCAACCCGGCCTTCCAGACCCCGGGCGGCCGGCAGGATATCCTCTATCTGAAAGGACTGGTTGCCCTGCATTTTGGGCATCCCGCGCAGGCACTTGAGTTTTTCACGAAATCCATGCATATACTTCCCAAACCCGAAGCTGTCCTGGAGCTGTCCGCCGAGTTCGCCAGAAAAGGCTATCTGGAACAGGCCCTGTCGCTGTTGCGCCAGGGTCGGGCCTTCTGGTCTGAAAAGGAGCCGTCGGGGTGGAACATGCTCAGAGTGCACGAATGGATACTGCACAAACAACAGTTCTGGGAACAGGAATTCATCAATCTGGAACAGGTGATCCGGAACGACCTGGAGAAGCCCGGGCAGCAACAAGGGACGCCCAAGGAACCGCCGCTTCAAACCAGGAGCCGTCATGACGAAGAAACACTACAAATTACAGGAACTCTACGGAAATGAGTCCCCGCTGCAGCGCTATATCCGCCTCACGGTGGGAGAAGGCGCCGGGGTTTTCAGCCTGATATGGCATGAACTGCTCCTCGGCATCTGCCTCTATATTCCTGGCATACTGGGGATCGGCCTCCGCTCCCTCCTCTACCCATTGTGCTTTTCCGGCTTTCGCCGTGGCAGCTACCTCGGCAAAAACGTCACCCTACGCTGTCCGCGGAATATCATGCTGTCACCCGGCACGGTCATAGACGACGATGTACAGCTGGTGGCCACCTCCCGCCATGCCGAGGCCATCAGTATAGGCAGGAACAGTTTTCTCCGCAGCGGCGTCATGATCAACGCCGGCCCTCCCGAGGGCCATGTGCGCATAGGAGACAACTGCAGCATAGGCCAGGGCAGCATTCTTTATGGCAATGGGGGGCTCACCATCGAAAACGACGTGATGATCGCCGGCCAGTGTTTCATCGTGGCCTCCTCCCATGTGCATGAGCCCGATGATGAGGAGCCCTATGTCAGGCAAGGTTTCACCGCGCAAGGCATACATATCAAGAGCAATGTATGGATAGGTGCGGGCGCAAAGATACTGGACGGGGTGACCATAGAGGAAGGCGCCATCGTCGGCGCCAATGCCGTGGTCACGCGGGATGTTTCCGCCTATACCACGGTGGTCGGCATTCCCGCCCGGCCGCTGCATGGGAAAGATGATCCGGCATGAAAATCCTGCGGTATCTGGTCATCGCCCTGGCCCTGGGCTTCATGGGCATGATGACCGCGGAAATCTGGCCGCAGATCCAGAACCTGGATTTCAGGCTGCGGGCCGGGCCAACCTTGTTGTCACTGCTGTTGCTGGTGCTGCTGTTCCTGTTCGACGCCTATGGCTGGCTGCTCATTCTTTCTTCGCTCAACCATTCTCCCCCCAAACTGGACAATATCCGCGTCTGGCTGCTGTCATCGGTGGCGCGCTATCTGCCGGGGGGCATCTGGTCCTATGTCTCCCGGGCGGAAATGACCTATAAGCAGGGTGTTGACATGGCCAGCATCGGCGTGGCCTTGTATCTGGAAACCATACTGCTTGCCGCCTCCTCACTGGTAGTCGGCCTGCCGGCCCTGGCCATGGCCGGGGGCTATGAATTGCAATGGTGGTATTTGCTGCCTGTCGCCGCCTTGTCCGTGGCAAGCTTCCATCCAGCATTTCTGGGACTTGCCCGCCGGCTCCCTGGCCGCATGGGTGCGAGTTTCTCCCGGGTCACCCTGCCTGCCTTCTCCCGCATGGCCTGGCTCTATCTCTATTATCTGGCTTTCTGGTGCCTGTTCGGCCTGGTGTTCGCCCTGTTCGTGGACATGCTGCATCCCCTGTACGGAAAAGACTGGTTGGCCGTCGGCTCCAGCATCGCCCTGGGATTTTTTGCCGGTTTTGTCATGATCTTCGTCCCCGGCGGCATCGGCGTCCGGGAATCCGCGCTCTTTCTGCTGCTGGAGCCCTGGATATCCGCGCCCGACGCGCTGCTGGTTTCCCTGGGCTCCCGTCTGTGGATCATGGCGGGGGAAGGATTGTCCCTGGCTCTGGCCGAAGCCCTGTTTCAACTCAGAAAACACCTCAGCCCCATCCGGCGGACATGAAACTCAGGAGCTTTCCCTGGCCTGCCGGGCCGGTTGGGTATCCAGCTGCACTTCCTGGGCCACTTCGATGAAGGACGGACGAATGCCCGTGCGCATGCAGTCGTAGCAGGCGATGTCGGACTTTTCCAGGGGCAGCTTCTTGCGCGTTCTGGCGATGATCCTTCTGGAGGTGCGGAAATGGTCGTTGTTCCATATTTCCATGAAGGAGCCATCATCGACATTGCCAAAATCGTCCTTCTTGAAAAAGGTGTAACAGCAGGGCGCCACGCCACCATCGGCACGGACGTTCAGGTGGGACCAGGGACGGTCGCAGTTGTACAGGCGTTCCGGGTTGCCCAGGTCGGTGCGGTATCTGGGATCCGTCGCGGCCCAGTTTTCATCCTCGACGTAGGCGGGCAACGGCGTGAACTTGTTGATGCCCATTTCATAGGCCATTCTTTCCGTGGCTTCCAGTTCGTGTTCGTTGTGCCGGAACACGATGAACTGCCATTCCACGAACGGCTTCCCCGACGCATGTTCCCGCCGCTGGGCAAGCAGATCCCGCACATTGGCCATGACCTTGTCGTAATCCCCGCCGCGGCGGTAGATCTCATAGGTTTCCTTACTGCCCCCGTCTATGGCCACCATGAGATAGTCGATACCCGAATCCAGCAGGCGCTTGTTGTAGGCAGGCGTCATGGCCGTTGCATTGGTGGAAAGCATGACGTAGATATTCTTCTGCTTGGCGTATTCGATGATCTTGATGATGTCCTTGTTCAACAGCGGCTCTCCCCAGGTATAGACCTGCAGAAAATAGAGATAGTCACCCACCTGGTCCAGTATCTTCTTTGCTTCCTCGAACTTCATGTGGCGCACGTCCCGGCCGCCGGAAATGCCTTTTCCCGTGAGGCAAAACGGGCATTTCAGGTTGCACACATTGGTGACTTCCATGACGAACAGATAAGGATAGCAGTGCACAGTCTCCGCGCCCTTGCGCATGGCATGGTGAACCCTGATGAAGTTCAGCAGTTTCCTGGGCGAGTTGTTGAACAGGAAAGCCTGCACATGGGAAAAACTGAGGCGACTGGCGAAAAACCGGCGTGACAGCCAGTTGACGCTGCGAAACAGCCATTTTCTGATTCCATTTTTCAAGAATTCATCTCCTCAGTATCAAAACATAGGTGGGAAGCAGCCGGTAAAACAGCTTCCAGAACCACATGGGGACCCGTTCCAGCTTGCCTCCCCG
>JALVNE010000222.1 GCA_027026755.1 Sedimenticola sp.
GGCTTTTCCGAGCTGAACGACCCGGAAGACCAGGCGGAGCGTTTCCGCAAGCAGGTGGAAGAAAAGGATGCCGGTGACGACGAGGCCATGCACTTCGACGAGGACTATGTGCGCGCCCTGGAGCATGGCCTGCCGCCCACGGCGGGGGAGGGCATAGGCATAGACCGCCTGGTCATGCTGTTTGCCGATGTGCCCTCCATCCGCGATGTGTTGTTGTTCCCCCACATGCGGCCGCAGGGGTAATCCCCCTCCCCAACCCTCCCCCGCGCGCGGGGGAGGGGGCTAGTGGCTAACGGTCATCGAAAACGGCGCCGCCCGAGCCGTGGCAAATCTCCTCTCCCCCTCTGGGGGAGGGGGCCAGGGTGAGGGGGAAACGGCAGTCCCGGCCCTAGAATTCGGGAATATTGAGAGGGGAGGCGAGGCCGCTTTTGCGACGCCTTCATTCCCCCTCCCCAACCCTCCCCCGTGCGCGGGGCAGGGGGTTAATGGCTTACAGTCACGGGAAACAGCACCGCCCGAGCCGTGGCAAATTCCCTCTCCCCTTCTGGGGGAGAGGGCCAGGGTGAGGGGGAAAACGGCGCTTCAGTCCTCGAGTTCGGGTATTTCATAGGGAGGAGGTATCAGGCTGATGGCCGGCCCTTCCTCGTTCAGCAGGCGCATGCCTTCTTCGGCGGCCGCGCTGATCTCGGCCACCACCAGGGCTTCCTGTCCGGCGGCCAGCACCACCTTGCCCGCGCCCTGGGCGGACGTGCTGTGAGGGGACCACAGACTGTCACCGGGTGAAAGGGGATGATCGCCTTCCGCCCGGGCCAGGTACATGCGCCGTTTCAGCTGTCCCAGGTATTTCATGCGCGCCACCACTTCCTGGCCGGTGTAACACCCTTTGGTGAAACTGATGCCGTCCAGTACGTCCAGGTTCACCATCTGGGGAATGAAGGCTTCTGCCGTGGCGTCCAGCACGTCGGGCAGGCCGGCGCGAATGTTCTGCAGGGTCCACCAGTTTTCACTGACCCCTGATGCCTTGTCCGCCATCTGCTGCCAGGAAGCGATGACAGCATCGGATTTGCCCACGATCTGTACCCGGGGCGCCTCGCCAGGAAAACGAATCAGGGTCAGGCCATTCGACGTGGTTGTGCCAAAAGCCTTTTCCAGCAGGCGGTCGAAATGCTCTTCCAGGCAGGCTCCTCCCGCGCCAGCAAGGGCCAGGTCTTCACTGGCGTCTTCGAGGGTGACCTTGGCGCGCAACACGAACATGCGCAGGCGCTTGAGCACCGCTTCCAGACGCTCGCGGGGCAGTTGCAGATAAAGCTTGCCCTCGTGCATGAACACAAGAAACAGGGCCAGCATGCGGCCTTTGGGCGTGCACCAGGCGCTCAACTGCGCCTGTTCGGGGGTGACAGTACTGATGTCGTTGGTCAGCTGTCCCTGGAGAAAGTCCCGGGCGTCCTCCCCGCTTACCCGGATCAGGCCCCGGGAGGGCAGGGGGCAGAGCACGCAGTCCTGGCTGGGGTGTTCATCCAGGGGTGTCTGCTGAAGAAAGTCGTTCCAGTTCATCTCGTTCATGTCCAATGAAGATGTTTGGATTTCATTGTACCCAAAAGGAAGGTGCAACAACCCCGCAGGTTTTGCCCCCTTGCGGCGGGCAAACAGGTATCATGGCCGCCAGTTCAATCTATGCGAAAACCTTACGTGGCTGAATCAGGAACAAGGGCCGGCGCCCTGGTGTTGTACAAGATACGTCCCGCCGTGGTGGAATCCGTGGCTGACAAGATCGAGATCCGCTTCGAGGATGGCAAGACCAAGCGGGTCAGGGACAAGGACATCGCCCTGCTTCACCCGGGGCCCGGCGTGGACCTGAAAGCCCTGGATGCCGGCGAGGGCAACGTAGAGGAGGCCTGGGAACTCATGGAGGGGGAAGAGGCGTCTTTGGAAGAGGTTGCCGAGCTGGTGTTCGGTGAATACACTCCCGCCAGCGCCTGGGGCGTATGGAAGCTGCTGCGGGATGGGCTGTATTTCGAAGGCTCGGTGCGCAACATCCGCGGCCGCAAGGCGGATGCTGTGGCGGCGGACAAAGCCGCCCGGGAACGGAAAGCCAGGGAAGCGCAGGAATGGGCCGAATTCCTGGCGCGTGTCCAGAACGGCCGTCTGGAAGAACAGGACCGCAGCCGTCTTGGCGAGGTGGAGCGGGTAGCCCTGGGGCAGACCGCAAAGAGCAAGGTGCTCAGCGCCCTGAACATCGCCGAATCGCCCGAAAGCGCCCATGCCTTTCTGCTGCGCTGCGGTTACTGGCCGGAATCCCACAATCCCTGGCCCGCGCGCCAGGGCGCCAGTCTGGAATCCCCGGATCTGCCCGTGCCGCCGCTGCCAGACGAGCCGCGGCGGGATCTCACCCATCTGCAAGCCTGGGCCATCGATGACGAGGGCAATACCGATCCGGATGACGCCATCAGCCTGGACGGCGACCGCATCTGGGTGCATGTGGCGGACGTGGCGGCCCTGGTAAAGCCGGACAGCCACCTGGATCAGGCGGCGCGGGCGCGCAGCGCCAACCTCTATCTGCCCGAAGGCATGGTGCAGATGCTGCCGCCAGCCATCACCGATCTGCTGGGGCTGGGCCTGCAGGAGGAGTCCGTGGCCCTGTCTTTTGGCTTCCGCCTCAACGATGATGCCGAGGTCGAGGACATCGAGATCACACCCAGCCGCATCCGCGTGCAGCGCATCAGTTATGAGGAGGCGGAACAGCGCCTTGGGGAGGAAAGCTTTGCCCCCTTGCATGTTCTCACGCAGCGCTACCGTCAGGCGCGCCTGGCGCGCAACGCTGCCGAGATCGATCTGCCGGAAGTGAGCGTGAAGGTGATCGATGGCAAAGTGGTGATTCGTCCCCTGCCGCGGCTGACCTCCCGGCAGATGGTCACCGATGCCATGCTCATGGCAGGCGAGGCGGCGGCCCGTTTTGCCGAGGCCAATGACATCAGCATCCCCTATGCCGTGCAGCCTGAACCCCAGGAGATTCGCCAGCCCCGGACCATGTCCGAATCCCATGCCTACCGCCGTCTGTTCAAGCCCAGCAACGCGGCCATGAGCGCCGGGCGGCATTTCGGCCTGGGGCTGGACTATTACGCCAGGGCCACCAGCCCCCTGCGGCGTTACATGGATCTGGTCGTGCATCAGCAGCTTCGGGCCTTCGTCACCGGCGCCACGCCCCTGCCCAAGGACAGGGTCACGGAAAGAGTGGCGGAAGCAGGGGCCGTGGGCGGCGTCATCCGCCGTGCCGAGCGTTTGTCCAATCTTCATTGGAAACTGATCTGGCTCAAGGAACAGCAGGGCTGGCAGGGCGAAGCTGTGATTCTGGCGTTGGAAGAACGCAAGGCGGTTGTTATGATTCCCAGTCTGGCCCTGGAGGCCCGGATTCGCCGCACCGATGACATGCAGCCGGATCAGACCATCAGGCTGCAGGTCCAGGAAGTGGACGTGCCGGCGCAGGAAGTATATTTCCGCAGGATATGAGAACCCTTGGAAAGCCTGCCGGAACACCATCACATGAAATCGACAGACATCCTGTCAGCAAGAGGTAAGGAACAACATTATGTCCCTGGAAACAGAACTCGCACCCCATCCCGCGCAGCGTCAGACGGCCATTTCGGAGGAATTCGTGGCCTACTGCAACGCGGAATTCGAACGCCGCCGGAATTCCGGCGAGGAATTCGACGAGGCCGCCTACAAGGAAGCCATGGAAATGGCCCTGGTGCGCCTGCGTCAGCTTGAAGAAGAGGGGCTGGCATGATCATCAAATCGGTAAAGGCGGAAAATGTTCTCAAGTATGCTTCCCTGGAGCTGAACGAGCTTCCACAACAGGGCATCATCGCCATTAGCGGCGAGAACGAGTCGGGCAAGAGCACCATTGGCGAAACCGTGTGTTTTGCCCTGTTTGGTCGCACCTTTTCCCTGGGGCCGGACGACCTGGACAAGGTGCTGCGCTGGGGTGAACATCATTGTTCCGTGGTGCTGGAATTCACCGTGGACGGCGTGGACTACCAGCTGTCACGTTTCCTGGACCGGGACGGCAACCACAGCGCCCGCCTGAGCAGGGCGGACGACAGGGACAATGCCCTGGCCAGGGGCGTGAAGAGCGTGGCGGACAGGTTGTTCGAGATCCTCGGCTATGAGTTCGACGAATTCGTGGAGTCCTTCTACCTTGCCCAGCGGGAGATCACCACGCCCCATCCCCATAGCGTGGCGGTGAAGACCATGGCCGGGGTGGCGCCCCTGGAGTATGTGGCCGCCAGCTTCGAGGAAGAAATCGCCCAGTTCGATGAAATGCGCGAGGAACTGGACGCCGAGGCCGAGGCCCTGCGCCAGGAACTGGACGAGCTGGATTTTCAGGAAGGCTATCTGGTGGAGCTGGAAGATGCAAAGAACGCCCTGGAAGCCGAGATCGGCGCCAACAAGTCTGCCGTGGAAAACCTGGAACAGGCGGCGGACATCTATGCCGCGAACCAGCCCGAGATCCGCCGCGCCCGCGGCAAGCAGGGCAGGGCGCGGTTCTGGCGCTTCGTCAGTTTCGTGCTGGCCCTCGTTTGTGGCGGCGCCTGGTTCATGCTGGCGCAGAAGCCTGATCTGGCCCAATCTCAGCAGTTGCTGCAGCTGTTGCAGCAGCTGCTTCCCAACTGGCAGGACGCCTGGATTCCCTACATTGGTTTCGCCGGCATCGGCTTTGCCGTGCTCATGCTGGTTTTCTGGATACGCGCCGCCTCCCATGGCTCCAGGGCCCAGCGCCTGGCCGAGGACGCCCGGGTGCTGGGGGATGCCCTGGAGAAAGCCAGGGCGGTCAGCGCCTTCGAAGGGGAAGCCGAGGAGGAAGCACCGGACGAGACGACGGAGGATTCCGACATTGCCGTAGGGGGGGAAATGAACCTGTCCCTGGCGGATGAGCCGGAACGACCCGAGGAAAGCCGTTATGCGGCCCTGCTGTCCCGGGTGGAAGACGTGGCGGCAGATGTTTCCGAGGTCCGCAGCTACGTGGATCAGGAAGCCCGCTGGCTGCGTGAGCAGATCAACCGCAAGGAAGAACGCTTCTGGGCTCTGGGGCAGGAAGTGGACCGGGAGATGGAACGCGTGCGCCAGGTGGCCCGCCTGAGCGAGGTCATCGACGGCCTGGAGGCCAAGATGGCGGATCTGGATGCCAACCGGGAAAAGCGGCTGAAGGCCATCGAGCTGCTGGAAGGGGCCTCTGGTTATGTGTCCAGCAATTTCAACCGGGACATCCGCGATCTCGTGGCCCGCACCCTGCCGGTGTTCACCCAGGGGCGTTACGAGCACCTGCGTATCGACCCGGATCTGACCGTGCGCGTGTTCTCCAGTGACAAGCGGGACTTCATGGACCTGGACGAAGTGTCCAGCGGCACCCAGCGTCAGATCATGCTGGCCCTGCGCCTGGCCCTGTCCGAGAAACTGCTGGTGCGCCGGGTGCATGGCGACCAGTTCGCCTTCCTGGACGAGCCCTTCGCCTTTTTCGACGAGGAACGCACCCGCTATGCTCTGAAGGCCCTCACCGGCCTCAGCGACAAGCTCACCCAGATCTGGATCGTGGCCCAGGTCTATCCCGAAGGGACAGATGTGGAGTTTGCCCGCAGCATACGCTGCAGCCGCGACCTGGACGCCCTTAGCGCCTGATCAGCTTGACCCCCTTTCCCTGTGTGCGGGGAAGGGGGTTACAGGCGGTTGAATAAAGTTCCATGGGGGGCTTTTTTGACATCTCCATTTATGCATCGTAACCGTAGGTCGGGCTTGAGACCGACAATCCACCGTTATGTGTCGGACTGAAGTCCGGCCTACAGGTGAGTGTCTTTTCATCACCTCGAATGTGGTCTGTCAAGCTGCGGACTTTTTTGTGCATTCCAGCAAGTCCGTCATGAGGGCAATTATAATTGGTCATAATGCCCGCCTATAGCAAAGATATAGATATAATCATCGTCGTACTTATAAATAACACGGCCTTTCTGGCTGATACGGCGAGACCACAGGCCAGATAGCTTGTGTTTTAATGGTTCAGGCTTTCCCGCGCCCTTGGTTGGGTCATCACGCAGCATTTCCTTCAATAAACGGCAGAGCGCCTTGTGCAGCTTTTTGTCTTTTTGCCTGAGTGCCTCATATGTAGCCCAGGTATTTCCCTCAAATACCAGTGATCTCATCCAGCTCCCCTGCGGTGGGCTTGTATCCCTTATTTTTTGCATGTGTCACGGCTGAGGCGGCAATTTGTTTCATCAAGTCGTTGTTTTGCAGCACATATAAAGTTTCCTGCTCGCGCTCCCAATCATCGGCACTTATAACGACAAAATCGTCGCCATTTCTGCGCGTGACTTTAAGAGGCAAGTGTTCAGAAACTACTTGTTCTACAAAAGTTTTTAAGTTGTCTCGAAATTTGTTTACGCTAATGCTATCCATATTGGTCGGCTGTTTGATGTACGGTAATGCCGTACATGTTAGTAGCAAAGCCTCAACACGTCAATTAACGTAAGCGCCCACGAATCGACACCTATCCTCCATCCGCCCCCTGCCGCAGACTTTCCCCTGTCATTTCACAACACAGGAGCACGTCATGGCGGCTACCAACCACACCGAACATTATTCCTTCTGGGAAAAACATGTCACAGCCTGGGAAGCCTCAGGTCTGAATCAGAAAGCCTACAGTAACAAACACGGCCTACGCTATTCGGCATTCGGTTACTGGGTGCGCAAGCTGCGCCGCAAAGCAGGAGCAGAAACCAAGCAAAGCAGCTTTGTGCCGGTAATGCCAGCGAAAATGCCATCGACCGCCGGTTTGACCCTGAGCCTGCCCAATGGCCTGGAGATTCGGGGCATCGAAACACAGAACCTGCCCGTGGTAAAGCAACTGCTGGAGGTGCTGTGATGGAATACCGGCTGCGCCCCCATCCGCAGATGCCCCGCATCTACCTGTATCGTGAGCCAGTCGATTTCCGCAAGAGCTTTCGGGGACTGGCAGCAATCGTCGAGCAGGAGCTGGGCCACAACCCTTTCGAAGGGGCACTGTATGCCTTTACCAACCGACGGCGGAATAAAATCAAGTTGCTCTATTGGGAAGACAATGGCTTCGTGCTCTACTACAAGAGCCTGGCCGAGGAAAAATTCCACTGGCCAAAGGATGAGGATGCGCTGGTTTCACTGACAGGGCAACAGATAAACTGGCTCCTTGATGGCTATGACATCGGGGCTATGAAAGGGCATAAAAAGCTGCATTATGAAGCCACTTTTTGATGCATCAAGTGATTGATAATGTTATAATTCGCCCCATGAAAACGGTGCTGAACACGTCCCCAAATCCTGCCGATTCAGCATCACTCCCCCCAGCGGTTTTACAGCAGATTCTCGAAGAAAAAGACAAGCTTCTGGCGCAACAGCAGGCTCTCAATGCCGAATTGCGCAAACACATCCAGCTGCTGGAAGAACAACTGCGCCTGGCACAGCTACGCAAGTTTGGCGCGCGCAGCGAGAAACGGCCCTTCCAGGGGGAACTGTTCGACGAAGCCGAACTGGAGATTTCCCTCGAAGAGGTGGAGAAGGAATTGGCGGAAGCGGAGACCGAAGCGGAACCGAAAAAGCCGCGCAAGCGGCGTACCAAGGCCGATGGCTTCGATGAGAATCTGCCACGCATCCAGGTGCGGCTGACCCTGGACGAAGAGGAAAAGGCCGGGGCCAGCAAGACCTTCTTCAGCAAGGTCAAGGAAGAACTGGACATTGTGCCGGCTCAGGCACGGGTCATCGAATACTGGCAGGAAAAAGCCGTATTCGACACCCCCGAAGGCGAAAGCACCGTCAAAGCGGCGGCCCGCCCGGTTCATCCTTTGGGCAAGTGCCTGGCCAGCCCCCGGTTGCTGGCCTGGATTCTGGTGGCCAAGTACGCCGATGCGCTGCCCTTGTACCGTCTTGAAGGCATTCTCAAGCGTCATGGTGGGCGCATCAGCCGTACCACCCTGGCCAATTGGATGATTCGCCTGGAGGATGTCTTCAAACCCTTGATGAACCTGCTGCGGGAGCACCAGCTTGGCAGTGATTACCTGCAGGCGGATGAGACACGCATCCAGGTGCTCAAAGAAACCGGAAAATCGGCCCAATCGGACAAATGGATGTGGGTCATCCGGGGTGGCCCACCGGACCGACCGGTGGTGCTGTTCGAATACGCCCCTTCACGCAGTGAAGAAGTGCCTCTGCGCCTGCTCGACGGTTTCCATGGAGTACTCCAGACCGACGGCTATGCCGGTTACAACCGGGTGTGCCGGGAAAATGCTATCACCCGCATTGGCTGCTGGGACCATGCCCGACGCAAGTTTGTCGAAGCAAGCCAAGCGGCGCCAACGAAGAAGAAAGGCGCCAAGGTCAGCAAGGCCGATGTGGCCATTGGCAAGATCCGCAAGCTCTATGCCATTGAGAAACGAATCGAAACCCTGCCGCCGGAAGAAAAGACCCGGCAACGCCAACAGCTGGCGCAACCGGTACTTGACGACCTCAAGGCCTGGCTGATGAAAAACAGCACCCGGGTGCCCAAGGACAGTCTGACCTACAAGGCGATCCAATATACGCTCAACCAGTGGGAACTACTGACGGGCTATCTTGCCGATGGGCGGCTGAAAATCAGTAATGTTTTGGCGGAAAACGCCATCCGGCCTTTTGCCGTGGGCCGCAAAAACTGGCTGTTTGCCGATACCCCACGTGGTGCCAAAGCCAGCGCCACCATCTACAGCCTGATAGAAACGGCCAAGGCCAATCTTTGCCTACATCCATCATGTACTGCAGCACATCGGTGAAGCAACGACCGTGGAAGACATCGAAGCGCTGTTGCCCTGGAACACAAATCTTGAGGGGAGCCAAGAGGGCTGATTCTTTGGCGCACCAACTATATCAGCAGCGGTAGGAGAGTATGCGTGAGAATCACGCCGGTAGAGTAATTTTACTCCGGCTTGGCAACATCAATGACGCAGACCGATATTTTTCGATTTTCCTCGTCAGAAAGCGTTGCACGAAGACGCTCTTCCAACTCACTGGCAGTGAGTGGTCGTGATCCACTGGGCGGTAATGGCGTGCTTTCTGGGCCGAACCAGAAAACCAGGTATATCCCGAATCCATCAGCGCGCGGTTCCCGGGTGTACTGCTTGATCAGTTGATGATGTATCGCATGCCACAGATCGGCATGACTGTTCTTCTTGATCTCGATCGGCACCTCGAAGCCCTGCACGCCACCAACTGAAAGTCGTATATCGGCGCGTTTGTCGTCAGCGTAGTGCCCTTCGGGCTGGGCATCAATACCCTGCGGCGCAAGCCGCTGCCGCAGGTCAGACAGTAACGCGTCCCGGCAGGCGTCCTCGTGCCTGGGGTTGGTGAGTTGGCGCCTGGGGCCTTCATTCCAGTACTGCCGGTAATCATCGGTATTGCCGTTTCTGATTCGCTCAGCCAATTCGTTAAGAACTTCCACCCCCAGCGCAGCCAGGTCCCCTGCATTCGCTGGTGAGAGGTTGTTCAGGGTTTCGACGACCTGTTGGATGGATGGGTGCCGGAAACTGGCCTCACGTCGCGCTTCGAGCTGTTGAAATTGTGCGTGTTGCAGAGCAGCACGCCAAGGAACCAGGCCCTCATCCGACAATAACTGAGTCAATATATGGCTGGCGGCATCCCGTGGGTCCGAGGCTAGGCGATTAATCAAGCGGGATACGAAATCGGCCGCATTCATCGCTGGTGTTACCACTCCACCACCTTTCAATGAATAGGGCATAAAGTACCGACCGAGTATCTGGATGAGCAGGCCAAGGACTGGTGCCGGCAAATCATTCAGAGGCAACCACTGGTCGTGTCTGTCAGCCAGAAAACCCGCTAGATGCTCGGCGCGCCTCTTGTGTGAGTAAACGAATGTCCTAAGTTGTTCGATGTAGATGTCTGGTGCCGTTATAAGGCCTGCCGCTAACCAACGGACCTTCTGGGCAATACTCGTGCTACGCAAAGAGAGTTTCGTTCGCAACACGTTCAGAAGCTCTTGTCTATTCCCATAACGCAGGCCCGCCTTTAACAGGTGATCGAGAGAGTCGAGCATCCGAAGACCGCAACGAGTTGGGAACGACTTGAGCAGTGGCACCGCAACCCGCCTGGCTACCCCGGCGTAATTGTCATCATAAGCCAATGAATAAAGACCGGAGATATGCTCCTTGTTGCTGCGTAGCGAAGCGGAAATATAATCCTTCAGGACTTCCGACGCCAGATCGGGCCTGGATTTCAATAACGTCCGGTACCACTGTGGATCCTCTCCGATACCGTCGACCAGATGGATAGCAACCGCCTTCCTTAGCTGATCGTCTGCTAGCTGAAAAATATTGTCTTCTGCCTCACGGCTGAGCTCCAGCAACCCGGCCGTAAATGCCCGCCTGAGAAAATAATATTCCCCTTCTGTGCTGAGCCGAATTATGTCTTCCACATCCGGGATGTCTTTGCGCCAGCATACGTTGCGTAACCCTTCCGAGAAGTCTTGCACGAGTTCGCCATCGCCGTCGACGAAGTTGAGGAGACGATCGGCTGGCGTGTCCCCCTTTACATCGAGGAAATCGCCAAGGTACGCTGTAACCGGCTCATGGAGCAGGCGAGGGTTAGCACGAGCCTTGCGTATTTCTGTTCGATGCGATCTCACGTAACGTAACCACTCTGCCTTATCTTTTCTCCTTTTGTCATTACGTCGACGCTCCTCCCAACGTAGGTCCTGCCATCGCTCATCCAGTAGGCAAAACAGCATATCGTCCAACCAAACTTGATATTTCCTGTCATTCTTGGCTAAGTCCTCGATATCTTCGAGGGAAAACCCAGGATCCCCTTGTTGCCAGGTAATCGAGGAGACCGCCTCTTGGAGTAGAAATTGAGCGATGCCATCACTGCCTGCAGCAGAAACTTGCTGTAGACACCATTTTCCGTAATCGGCGGGCGGAGTCGCACCATACAATCGATTCCGAACCAAATACATGCAAAAAACAGCGTTCTCGTTTCCTGCACACTGGTCCAGCCCGATTTCTATGATGCTTTTCTGAATATCGGGATGCGTCTTGAGCCATGTACGGACTGAATCAAGCGGGGAACTCGCGTCTGTGCGTGGGTACCTGTATTTATATAAACCCAGACCAAGCCAGCCGTATAGTCGCTCTGGCACTACGGATTCACCGAAAAGCTCAACTCCTCGGGCCAGCACACCGGTCGTGAGGTCACGCATATGGAAATCATCCAGTATCGGCTGGAGCGTGTCCCCGCGGTCGACGAACTCGTCAAGAAGAGTCATAACATCAGACTCAGAACACTGCTCGATCAGGCGATGATTCCAGAACATGTAATAGCTGCCGATCAGATTGGTATCTTTAGGTGTATGCAGATAATTCAGGAGTTCTGATGCAGCTATTTCCTCCGGGAAGAGATCGGCAAGCAGATGCCCCATAAGTTCGTCATCAGAATCTTCGATCTGATCGTTATTGATCTGGTCTAGTAGGCCCCTAAGTTGGCTCGCGAGATCCCGATTCCCCCGGCTATGGCGCAGGAGGATATTGAGTGCTGCATTGCGAACCCTTAGCCACCAGGATGGATCGCGGACAATGTCAACCAGTACGGCATCGAGATTTTCAAAACGGCTGCCGTGTTCCATGGCATCCAACACGCAATCAACGAGCGCCTGATGTGCGTTGCTGCGATCGAGGGAAGCAAGGATATTACGGAATTCTTCCTCCATGTCTGGAGTGGCCAATGCGCCAAAAGGCAAAGCGGTCCAGTTAGCTGACCGAAACCATGGATATCGGATTGCTTCTCTTTGTAAGCCATCCAGGACACGGCGCTTGTCCTGTCTCGTGAACTCTCGGGTGTCGCCATAGAGAACGATCCCCAGCGGATCCCTGTCGATGAGTTCGGGGCGACGGCTCCTGCACAGGGTGGCCAGCCATGCGGAAAGGCCTCTCAGTTCAGTCACCACAATGCCATCTTTGCCTGTAATTAACGACAATATGCGAGCTAGGGGCAGGCCTTCATGTTCGACATGCTCCGCAAGATACCGGGCAGCCAAGTACTCGGCAACATGGCGGTGTACTGGTTCTATCCGGCCCTCCATAGGTGATCTGAATAGTTTGGTGCGGGCTACGTCATTGAGCAGTCCGATATTGTTGAAAGAAAGGTCTGCAAGCTCGGGGTATAGCGTGCTCGCTTTATCAGGCGTCAGGGCATAGCCGGCGGTGCCCGCAATGAGATGGGCGGCACACAGAAAGCCCGCGCCATTCAGTTGCTGATCTACTCGAGTGATATTCCTGGATGCGGCAGCTTGGTGTTCTCGATTATGCTCGCGGATTATGGTTTGACAGGCAGATTCAAAAGCCTGTTGTCGGGATTCCGGCCAGTCGCCCTTGGCGACGGCTTGTGTCAACATTCCCAGGATCTGGGGGTTTGTCAACAGGTTGGTCAATCCCCTGTCTTCCGCTTTCTGAAGGAACGCATCCGCGTCGGAGATTCTGGGATTGTGATTCAGGATCTGGCGTATATCCTCTTCGGTCAGGGGGTCCAGTTGCAGGACGACTACTTCACCATCGGGAGATACTCCTGAATCAGTGACTTCCCAAGCCATCAAAACCTCGTTCGCCCGATGATTATCGCGTAAAATAGCATTTGTAGCCATTCTTCAATTTTCACCCAGCAGGTGAATGTCCAATGAGCTTCATCTTCG
>JALVNE010000223.1 GCA_027026755.1 Sedimenticola sp.
GAGGTTTGCGATGAGTTACGGTGCCTTGCCGCCGAAACAGGGCTTGTATGACCCGGCGAATGAGCACGATGCCTGCGGCGTTGGTTTTGTGGCCGATATCAAGGGCCGCGGCAGTCATGAAATCGTTGAACAGGGTCTGACCATACTCGACCGCCTGACCCACCGCGGCGCCGTGGGGGCCGACCCCAAGGCCGGTGACGGCGCCGGCATCCTGTTGCAGATTCCCGATGCCTTTTTCCGCAAGTCCGTGGACTTCGAGCTGCCGGATGCCGGGGACTATGCCGTAGGCATGTTGTTCCTGCCCGCTGACGCGGATAATGCAGCCAAGGCCTGTGAGGTGGTGGAAAAATACCTCGAGCAGGAAGGCCAGAAACTGCTGGGGTGGCGCGACGTGCCCGTGAACAATGCCGACCTGGGTGAAAGCGTATTGCCCACCGAGCCCCGGATCCGCCAGGTCTTCGTCGGCCGCGGCGACGCCACCCCGGGCCAGCAGGCCTTCGAGCGCAAGCTGTTCGTGGCCCGCAAGCAGATCGAGAACGAGATTCGTGAATCCGGCCTGGAAGGGCGGGACAGCTTCTACTTCACTTCCCTGTCCACCCGCACCATCGTGTACAAGGGCATGCTGCTGGCGGCCCAGGTGGGCGAGTATTACCCGGATCTCCAGGATTCCGACCTGGTATCCGCTCTGGCTCTGGTGCACCAGCGCTTCTCCACCAACACCTTCCCCACCTGGGACCTGGCCCATCCGTTCCGCATGATCGCCCACAATGGCGAGATCAACACCCTGCGCGGCAACGTGAACTGGATGGCGGCACGCCGTCATTCCATGGCTTCGGACATCCTGGGTGACGACCTGGACAAGATCTGGCCCCTGATTCCGGAAGGCCAGTCCGATTCCGCTTGTTTCGACAACGCCCTGGAACTGCTGGTCATGGGCGGCTATTCCATGGCCCACGCCATGATGCTGCTGATTCCCGAGGCCTGGGGTGGCAACAAGCTCATGGATGAAAAGCGCCGGGCCTTCTACGAGTATCACGCCGCCCTCATGGAGCCCTGGGACGGTCCCGCCGCCGTGGCCTTCACCGATGGCCGTCAGATCGGCGCCACCCTGGACCGTAACGGCCTGCGTCCGGCCCGTTATCTCATCACTGACGACGGCCTGGTGGTCATGGCTTCCGAGATGGGTGTGCTGGATATTCCCGAGGAAAAGATCGTCAAGAAGTGGCGCCTGCAGCCCGGCAAGATGTTCCTCATCGACATGGAACAGGGCCGCATCATCGACGACGAGGAAATCAAGGCGGAACTGGCCACCGCCAGGCCCT
>JALVNE010000224.1 GCA_027026755.1 Sedimenticola sp.
GCTTCATGGCCGCTTTCACGTTCCGCTCCGAGATCACCCCGCCCAGTTCGTTGCGCCGCAGGTTGATCCAGCGGATAGGCGCCAGCACCTCTATTCGAGTCACCCGCCAGCGAATGGCCGGTTTCCAAAGTATGGCGTCGAAGATAGCGCGAGCCGCGGAGGGGGTGATGACATCATAGGAGACGCGCTCCACCTTCATCTCCGGGCGGGTAAAGCAGGCAAAGTCGCCGCGGACATCGAGACAGTAAGTTTTCATGGGGATAACAACTCCTTGTCGCCAGAGGCATGAGCGCGAAGATAGCCCTGTCCGGCGTAGTCGAGAATTTTCCGGTCTTCCGTAATCAATATGAGATTGTGATAACGGGCAGTGGCCACAATAAGGCGGTCAGCGGGATCGGGGTGAAAGCTGCCAGGCAGGCGGTGGGCATCGAGAATCACCGGCAATTCCAGTGGCAGCACTTTGAGATTTGGCAATACCAAAGCATTGTCCAGCCATTCGGCGGCGCTTGTGCCCAAATGAATTCGCCCCTTCGATTCCAACAGACTGATCTCCCACAAAGTCATGATGGAAACAGCCAACCCACCTTCATGGACGGAGTGCTCTATCAGTTCACGGCCCGCCGCGCCCAACCTGAGATTTTGCATGGCATACCAGATCCAGATATGGGTATCCATCAACCAACGGAGCTTCATGACGATTCCTCATCATTGTCTGGCTCGCCCATGCCTTCGTAGAAATGGGCTTCCTCACCCAGACAAGCCTCCCAGTCCTCATCTTCTATGGGCGCCATGATGTCACCCGTAATTTCGATAGTGCCCGCCATGTAGCCAAACCAGGATTTGCGTTCCTCCTCCGGCTCTACCGGCACCAGCTTGGCAACCGGCTTACCCCGCTTGGTGACGATAACCGGTTCGTGGGTCTTGGCGACTTCGTCCATCAGCTTGAGGCACTTGGCCTTGAATTCGGTGGCTGTGATTTCCATTGGATTCTCCAGGTGGTCAGTTTTACATGACCAGTGTAGCATGGATGGTCATATCTATATGACCAGTTCCGAAGCCGAGGGCATATCGGTGGTCAGCGCCAGCCCCAGCACCGGATCGTAGAGGGCCGTGCCGGCCATCTGCGCCCAGATGCCGGGGTGGATCTCCTCGATCTGGCTGTCCTCCTGAAGCTGGCGGAAATGCCAATCCGAGACGTTCACGCTATAGCGCTGCAGCTTGCGCATCAACCAGCGGCTGGGGCCCTCACTGCGCAGAATGTTCAGCAGGACATCGATCTCCCGGTCGTCCTCGTCGCCAAGGTAGCGCACCAGCACGGCCTGCCCGGTGTCATCAATGATGCGGAAGCGCTTGGCGGCGGTGCGGAACTGCACCTCCAGTCCGTCACCAGGGGTGAGCAGGCGGTGGATACCTTTGTCGTCAAGCTCAGTATCATCGTAGAACAGGCGGAAGAAAGTGCTGAAATTGCGCCGCGCCAATGGATCTTCGCCATTGCCTGCCAGCACCGAAACGGCCTTCGCCGCGGCGCGGCGCATGACGCCAGGCGGTGGCGGTTCCGGCGGGACGAAGACCACCACCTCACCCCGCTCCATGCGCCCCTCGCGGTTACAGCGCCCGGCAGCCTGGGCGATTGAGTCCAACCCCGCCAGGGCGCGATAGACCACGGGAAAATCGAGATCGACGCCAGCCTCGACCAACTGGGTGCTTACCACCCGCACCGGCTCACCGCTGGCCAGGCGCTCTTTGATGCGGGCAATGACATCGGATCGGTGCTGACCGCACATCAGCGCCGAGAGATGGATGGTGTCCGGCGGCAGCAGGGCGTGCAGCTCCCGAGCCTGGCGGCGGGTGTTGACGATGGCCAGTACGCTGTCATGGCGGGCAATCTCCCCGGCAATGCCGGGCCAATCCTGGCCGACATTCAGATCGGTAGGCAGGCGTACCTGTACCCGCTCAAGCGCCGCATACAGGGCATCGGGGTCGTCAATGATCTCGCGGACATTTTCCAGACCGCGCAGGCGGGTCTTGCCGAAGCTGTCGCGGCGCGTCTCCAGTGCCGGCTGGGTGGCCGTGGAGAGTACAACCGTGACTCCATAGTATTCAACCAACAGGTTGAGCACATCGAGGATTGGTTGCAGAAAGGCCGGTGGCAGAAGCTGGGCCTCGTCCAGCACCACTACGCTGTCCACCAGATTGTGCAGCTTGCGGCAGCGGCTGGTGCGGGCCGCAAACAAAGACTCGAAGAACTGTACGCTGGTGGTGACGATCACCGGCGCATCCCAATTCTCGGCCGCCAGCCGTGACTGGGGCGTCTCCCGGTCCGGGTCCAGGCTGCTGTGATGCTCGATCACCACCTCGCCGAAGATGCCGCGGAAGACATCAGCAGTCTGTTCGATGATGCTGGTGTAGGGGATGACATGGATCACCCGCCGCTTGCCGTAGGCGATGGCATGATCCAGCGCAAAGGCCATGCCGGAGAGCGTCTTGCCGCCGCCAGTGGGCACGGTGAGCGAGAAAAAGCCGGGGGCATCGGCGGCCCGTTCCCGGCACTGGCACAAGATGTCGGCACGCAGGCGGTTGACCGGGGTATCGGGCGCGCCCTGCATGAGTGTATCCATATGCCGGTCGAAGCGGCGGCGCAGTGCGTCCAACGCAGGAAAATCGCCGCGTACCTCTGCCCTGCCCTCATCCATGAAGGCCTCGGTATCGAGAAAATCCGCATCGACGAGGCAGGAGAACAACAGCCGTACCCAGAGTGCGAAGCCACCTTTCCCACCAGGAATGCGCAACGGCGGCAACTCTGCCTGCAGCAACTGCGGAGGAATGTCCGCCGCCAACGCCTTTTCCAGCAGGTCCTTGCGTTGCAGGCGCTCACGCAGGCTGCCGCCCGTGCCTTGTTCCAGCTTCTCCCAGTCCGGCAGCCCGGCATGATGCCCGGCGATCAGGTAAGCCAGGATGCGGCCGGGCAGGCCCAGGGTTTCGACGGCATGGATGGCCCCGGCGGTGGAGTGGTCGACACGTCCCGACGCACCTTCGATATGGGCTTCGTATCCGCTGGCGCTACGAATTCGGGACTGAAATTCAGCACTGAATTTGCCAAGGTCATGCCTTTTACCCGCCAACGTTGCCCATTCTCCGCCACTGAACCAGGCCGAAAACAGCGCTGCTCTTTCCGCAACGCATTCAAGGTGCTGACGCAGCGAATGTTCGGCCCAGCCGTCCTTCTCCAGTGGTCTTACATGAGCCAGGGCTTTCATGATGCTACACACTTCCGCGTAATCAATGACATGATTGCCATTCTAATCTGTCTAGTGGCTCACGAGGTGAGCCACCACGGGAGTCTTCCCCCCTTGGCGGGGCGGCACTATCAGATGGAAGCGTTGATATCCTCGAGCGCCTTCAGCGGATCTTCCGCCCCCGTCACTGGCCGCCCAATGACCAGATAGCTGGACCCGGCCGCCATGGCGTCGGCGGGGGTCATGACCCGTTTCTGGTCATCCAGAGAGGCGGTGGCAGGGCGCACGCCGGGGGTGACGAGGAGAAAGTCACTGCCTGCCTGTTCACGGATGGCGGCAGCTTCCAGGGGGGAGCAGACCACGCCATCCAGTCCGGAGGATTGGGCCAGGGCGGCCAGGCGCAGGACGTTTTCCGCCGGACTGCCGCAAAAGCCGATTTCCCGGATGTCTTCCTCGCCCAGGCTGGTGAGTATGGTCACGGCAATCAGCCTGGGCCGATGGGATTTGCCCTCGAGACGCCCACGGGCGGCCTCCATCATCCTACGGCCACCGGAAGCATGGACGTTCATCATCCACACGCCCAGGTCTGCCGCCGCGTCACAGGCCGCCGCCACGGTGTTGGGAATGTCGTGGAATTTCAGGTCGAGAAACACATCGAAGCCCTTGTCCACCAGTTTTTCCACGAAGGCCGGTCCCAAACGGGTGAACAGTTCCTTGCCCACCTTGAGGCGGCACAGGGAAGGCTCCAGCCGCTCCACCAGGGACAGGGCGCTGGGCTCATCTGGGAAATCCAGGG
The DNA here is from genome assembly GCA_027026755.1 of Sedimenticola sp. Classification (GTDB taxonomy): domain Bacteria; phylum Pseudomonadota; class Gammaproteobacteria; order Chromatiales; family Chromatiaceae; genus Thiolapillus. The sequence continues at coordinate 4,033 of JALVNE010000224.1, forward strand.
CGACGATAACAGGGCTGGTCATGGGTGCTTGTCCTCGGGTTCAGGTTTGCGTCTGATGGTGCTCCAGCTGCGGCAGCTGGGGCATTGCCAGTGCAGGGTGTTGGCGGCAAAGCCGCATTTGGCGCACTGGTAGGCGGGACGTTCGGCCAGCAGCTTTTCAACGTGGGATTTCATGCTCACCAGCATCTGCCCCGCCTGCACGTCCGGCAGGGAGGCATTCAGCTCGATGAGACGCAACAGGCCCTTGAGGGTGGGATGCTGGCGCATCTGTTCGCTGAGAAAGGCCGTGGCTGCCGCTTCGCTTTCCAGTTCGGTGATGATGTCCACCATGGTGAGGGCCACGGCCACATCCATGCCATTGCCCAGGAAGTCTTTCAGGTACTCCCGCAACGCGGGCAGGCTGCCCTGGCGACGGTGGCAGTCCATGAAATCGCCCAGGACTTCCGGCAGATAGCGCACATCCTTCTCCACGGCTTTGCGCAGCAGCTTGATGGCGGCCTTGCAGTCACCCCGGGACATGGCAATACGCGCCTGCATGTGCAGGGGGCGCACGCTGCCGGCATCGGCGGCAATGGCCTTTTTCAGCAGTTTGCCGGCTTCTTCCGCCTGGCCCTTGCGCAGGGCTTCTTCCGCCAGCTCGCAGAAATAATGGGAGCGCGCCAGGCTCAGGGGCTCCTTGACCAGGGACTCCAGTTCCTCCGCGGTCTGCAGGCAGGACTGCCAGTCCTTCTCCTGCTGGTAGATGATGAGAAGATTCTCCAGGGCCTTGCGCACATGGAGCTTCATTTCCTTGAGTTCCAGGAACAGGTTTTCGGCCCGGTCATAGAGGCCGGCGCGCATGTAGTCCATGCCCAGCTCCAGCAGGGCCTGGGCGCGCTGTTCCTGACTGAGGGCAGGACGGGCGATGAGGTTCTGGTGGATACGGATGGCGCGCTCCACCTCGCCGCGGCGGCGGAACAGGCTGCCCAGGGCCAGATGCGTCTCCACGGTTTCGCTGTCCACTTCCAGGAGCTGCACGAAAACGTCGATGGCCTTGTCCGGCTCCTCATTGAGCAGGTAGTTGAGGCCGCGGAAATAGGCGGGCGTGGTGCGCCGGTCGGATTCACTGCAATCCCGCGCCGCACTGCGCCGCGCCATCCACCAGCCGGAGGCGGCGGCAACGGGCAACAGCAGCCAGAGCAGTTCCTGCATCTCAGCGATCCTTCACCGGGATGGTGCGCAGGTTATTGACTTCCTCACTGGCCAGGCGCGCCCGGCGGCGCAGACGCTGGTTCTCCCGGCGCACCCGGGCCATGAGCAACAGGCTGCTGAACACGCCCAGCACGGCGCCCAGACCGATCATTACCAGCACCATCAGGCCCAGGGGAACGGTGATGTGGGCAAAATAATAGTTGAGGGTCACCGGCGTGGGGTTGATGGAGGCAAAGCCCGCCCCCAGCAGCGCCACGCCCAGCAACAGGATGAATTTGATCAGTTTCAGCACCCGGAGTCTCCGCGCGGGAAGGAATCAGTGAATTCGGTACCCAAGTATAACCCGGCGACTAAACGTTCCAGCTCAACGGCTTGGCAAAATTGGGAGATATTTTGCGCATAGCAAAATGCGCGACAATTTTGCCACGCCTGGTGAAGTGACTTTTTAGATGTCATCATATCTCGCATCTATCCCCCTCCAATTTAGCATTTCAAGAACCCACTGAGCCTTACCAACTACCTCTTTCCATGAATATGACTTATGCATTTTATCTAACGTATCAGGAATATCATCCAATCTCTTTTTATAAAAGTCATTAAATTCTTCTAATACAAGCCATTCTTTTTTTGTGAACTTGTTTTTGAACCATTCAAACTCTGAAAGATAGAAATCATCAAACCACTGACAAATTAGTTCATTTGGCACATTTGCAATTGGCACGTTTTTTTCGTACTCCAACTGCGCATCAATATCAGCAAGAAGCTGAAGTGTATTTATTACATTTACTCTATATGCGTCCATGACACTTAACATACCACCTCAGCTGCCCTTGTTGGCGGTGACATTGTATAAACTCCCTTCGCTTATCAATCATAACGGATTCAAATTCTCCTGACTCATAGGCATCCAGTATTTCTTGATAATCCGTACCTTGCCAGGCGATTCGAGACGATGAACAGACGCCCGCCTGTAGGTCGGACTTCAGTCCGACACACAACGGTGGGTTGTCGGGCTAAAGCCCGACCTACAATCAAAACCCGGTTTCGCGCTAGGGAGCTTATAAGAATGGGTCAGGACCATTTTGCACATATTAGTAACTCTTTATCATGACCTGTCTCCCAGATACAGTTTGGTAGCCTTTCTGCTGGAAACAACTATTTTTGATAATACCCGAATTCACCCACATCCGACATCAACGCAGGCCCAGTACATCCTGCATGTCGTACAGGCCCTGGCCCTTGTCCCGCAACCATAGCACGGCCCGGGCAGAGCCGTTGGCATAGGTCATGCGGCTGGAGGATTTGACCGCAATCTCCACCCGTTCGCCTTCTGCCGCGAACCAGACAGTATGCTCTCCCACCACATCACCGGCGCGAATGGTTTCGAAACCGATGGTTTCACGCTTGCGCTCGCCAATGATTCCATGGCGGCCATAGACCGCCACCTCGTCCAGATTACGCCCCAGGGCTTCGGCCACCACTTCGCCCATGCGCAGAGCGGTGCCCGAAGGTGCGTCCACCTTGTGGCGGTGATGGGCCTCGATGATCTCGATATCGGATTCTTCGCCCATGACCCGGGCGGCAATGTCCAGGAGCTTGAAACAGAGATTCACACCCACGCTCATGTTGGGCGCAAAGACGATGGCGATGTCATTGGCCGCCTCGGCGATCTGCTGTTTCTGCTCGTCGCTGAACCCCGTGGTGCCGATGACCAGCTGCTTGCCATGGGCGCGGCAGATGGCCAGGTGGTTGAGGGTGGCTTCCGGGCGGCTGAAGTCGATCACCACGTCGAAATCATCCACGCCATCCGCCAGATCGCCGCTGATCGCCACCCCCAGCTTGCCCAGACCGGCCAGCTCGCCGGCATCCGCGCCGATGAGGGATGATTCGGGGTGCTCCGTGGCTACGGTCAGTTCCAGCCCGTCTGTTTCAGTCACGGCCTGCACCAGGGCCTTGCCCATGCGCCCGGCGGCGCCTACCACTGCTACTCTAATCATTTGTCACCTTGGGAAATTCTGATTGATTCTTTACGGATCAGATTATGCCTGAAATGTTCAGCGCCAGGAGTCGGAGTGACCCGAGGGGTCGGAGTCAAATCCCACCAACGTCGCCACAGGGAACAGACGCTGGTGATGCTTCAGCCGCGAAATCCATCCAGCATCCTGCCCTTTTGACTCCGACCCCGACTCCCTCAGAAACCCATTTCCTTGAAGAAGTTCTTGACCCCATCCAGCCAGGAGCTGGCATTGGGACTGTGCTTGCTGCCGCCGCCGGTCAGGGACTCGTCCAGCTTGCGCAGCAGTTCCTTCTGCTCTTCGTTGAGCTTGACCGGCGTTTCCACCACCACCCGGCACAGAAGGTCGCCCACGGCGCCGCCGCGCACGGGCTTGATGCCCTTGCCGCGAATGCGGAACAGCTTGCCGGTCTGCGTCCCCTCGGGAATCTTGAGCTTGACCTTGCCTTCCAGGGTGGGCACGTCCAGTTCCCCGCCCAGAGCCGCGGTGGTGAAAGGAATGGGCACCTCGCAATACAGGTTGGCATCGTCCCTTTCGAAGATGGGATGAGGCTTCACATGGATCTGCACATAGAGATCACCAGGCGGTCCGCCATTCTCCCCAGCTTCTCCCTCTCCCGCCAGGCGAATGCGGTCCCCGGTATCCACGCCGGGAGGCACTTTCACCGAGAGGGTCTTGTGCGTCTGAATGCGCCCGCGTCCCCGGCATTCAGGACAGGGGCTGTCGATCTGCAATCCCCGGCCATGACAGGTTGGACAGGTCTGCTGGGCAATGAAGAAGCCCTGCTGGGTCCGCACCTGGCCGCTGCCACCACAGGTGGAACAGGTGCGCGGACTGGTGCCCGGCTTGGCGCCACTGCCGCCGCAGGTTTCACAGGTCACCTGGGTGGGGATGCGGATCTTGACCGTGGTGCCCTTGACTGCTTCCTCCAGAGACAGCTCCAGGTTGTAACCCATGTCCGCGCCCCGCGCGTGCCTGTGGGTGCCGCGGCCACCGCCACCGCCAAAGATGTCGCCAAACACATCGCCGAATATATCGCTGAAGCTGGCACCACCGCCGAAACCGCCGGCTCCGCCGCCCATACCGGCATTCCCTTCCACGCCCGCATGACCAAACTGATCGTAGGCGGCTCTTTTCTGATCGTCCGACAGGACTTCATAGGCCTGTTTGACTTCCTTGAACCTGAGTTCGGCTTCCTCCCTGTCATTCCCGTTGTGGCGGTCGGGATGGTATTTCATGGCCAGCTTGCGGTAGGCCTTCTTGATCTCTACCGCCGTGGCCGTGCGGCTGACGCCCAGTACTTCATAGTAATCACGCTTGGACATGATTTTTCCTGTTATCCAGAGTCTTCCCCCGGAGGGGGCCAGAACGCAAAAATCCGGGAGCAGCGATGCTGCTCCCGGCTTTCGTCTAAGAACCCTATTCAGTTCTTACTTGTTGTCATCCACTTCCTCGAACTCGGCATCGACCACATCGTCGTCGCCAGCCGCACCTGAAGCTGCGCCACCGGCGGCGCCTGCTGCGCCAGCACCGGCCGCGCCGGCATTGCCGCCTTCCTGCTGGTACATCTTCTCGGCGAGCTTGCCGGACGCCTCGGCCAGGGCCTTGGTCTTGGCTTCGATGGCGGTCTTGCTGTCACCCTTCATGGCTTCCTCGAGTTCCTTCATCAGGCTCTCGATATTGGCCCGTTCGGCGCCATCCACCTTGTCACCCATTTCCTCCAGGGACTTGCGGGTGGCATGCAGCATGGCGTCGGCCTGGTTGCGTGCTTCCACCATCTCGTGGAATTTCTTGTCTTCCTCGGCATGGGCTTCGGCATCCTTGACCATCTTTTCGATCTCTTCCTCGCTCAGGCCGGAGGACGCGGTGATCTTGATGCTTTGCTCCTTGCCGGTGGCCTTGTCCTTGGCGGACACGTTGAGGATACCGTTGGCGTCGATGTCGAAAGTCACCTCGATCTGCGGTACGCCGCGGGGCGCCGGCGGAATGTCCGTGAGGTCGAAGCGTCCCAGGGACTTGTTGGCAGAAGCCATTTCCCGCTCACCCTGCAGCACATGCACGGTGACCGCGGACTGGTTGTCCTCGGCAGTGGAGAAGATCTGCGATGCCGTGGTCGGAATCGTGGTGTTCTTCTCGATGAGCTTGGTCATCACGCCGCCCATGGTTTCGATACCCAGGGACAGGGGGGTGACGTCCAGCAGCAGCACGTCCTTCACGTCGCCAGAGAGTACACCGCCCTGGATGGCTGCGCCAATGGCCACGGCCTCGTCGGGGTTGATGTCCTTGCGTGGCGCCCTGCCGAAGAAGGCCTCCACGGCTTCCTGCACCTTGGGCATGCGGGTCTGGCCGCCCACCAGGATGACGTCATTGATGTCGGAAGCGGACAGGCCGGCGTCCTTCAGCGCCACCTTGCAGGGCTCCATGGTCTTCTCTACCAGATCTTCCACCAGGGATTCCAGCTTGGCCCGGGTCAGCTTGATGTTCATGTGCTTGGGACCGGTGGCATCCGCCGTGATGTACGGCAGGTTGATGTCGGTCTGCTGGGCGGAAGACAGCTCGATCTTGGCCTTCTCGGCAGCTTCCTTGAGACGCTGCAGCGCCAGGGGATCGTTGCGCAGATCCACGCCCTGCTCGTTCTTGAAGGACTCCACCAGGAAGTCGATGACGCGCATGTCGAAGTCTTCACCCCCGAGGAAGGTGTCACCATTGGTGGACAGCACTTCGAACTGGTGCTCGCCATCCACTTCGGCAATCTCGATGATGGACACGTCGAAGGTACCGCCACCCAGGTCATAGACCACGACTTTCTTGTCGCCCTTGCTCTTGTCCATGCCATAGGCCAGGGCAGCCGCCGTGGGCTCGTTGATGATGCGCTTCACGTCCAGACCAGCGATACGGCCGGCATCCTTGGTGGCCTGGCGCTGGGAATCGTTGAAGTAGGCCGGCACGGTGATGACTGCCTCGGTGACCGTCTCGCCCAGGTAGTCTTCCGCAGTCTTCTTCATCTTCTGCAGCACCTTGGCGGAAATCTCCGGCGGCGCCATTTTCTTGCCGTTGACTTCCACCCAGGCGTCACCGTTGTCTGCCTTGACGATCTTGTAGGGGACCATTTCGATGTCGCGCTGCACCACCTCGTCATCGAACTTGCGGCCGATGAGACGCTTGATGGCGAACAAGGTATTGTGGGGATTGGTCACCGCCTGGCGTTTGGCGGACTGACCGACCAGAACCTCACCCTCCTGGGTAAAGGCCACGATGGAAGGCGTGGTGCGATCACCCTCGGAATTCTCGATGACCTTCGGCTGATCGCCTTCCATGACGGCAACACAGGAGTTGGTTGTACCCAAGTCGATGCCAATAATTCTGCCCATTTGTGATTCTCCGTTAAAAATTCGTTAGTTAGCGTTCAAATTCATTGCTGCCCAAACAGATGGGGGCATATCCTGAAAAATCAAGAACCCTGTGCTGCCTGGGAAACCATGACCATGGCGGGACGCACCAGGCGGCCGTTCAGGGCGTAGCCCTTCTGCACCACTTGCACCACCGTATTGGGGGGCACATCGTCCGTGGGCACCATGCTCATGGCCTGGTGCAGCTCGGGATCGAAAGGCTGGCCCTGGGGATCGATCTGCTCCACACCAAACTTGTTCATGGCGTCGGCGAGCATCTTCAGGGTCAGCTCCGTGCCTTCCAGGAGTTTTTCCACGTCATGGTTCTCCTTGGCCGCCTCATAGCCCATCTCCAGGCTGTCCCATACGCCCAGCAGTTCGCCCACGAACTTCTCCAGCCCGTATTTATGGGCGTTTTCCAGTTCCCGCTGGTGGCGTTTCTTCAGGTTGTCCAATTCGGCGCGGGTGCGCACCACCTGGTCCCAGTGTTCGTCGGCCTTATTGCGCGCATCCTCCAGCAGGCGCCCCAGCTCCTCGGGAGACAGTTCCTGCCCGCTTTCCTGTTCCGGGGTATCCTGAACTTCGTCTTGAACCTCGTTTTCCCCGGTTTCCTCGACCATCTGTTCCTGCTCTTTGTCCACGTTTCAACCTCTGCGAGAATGTGACAAACAACCTTCTTCTCACCGGCAGATGCCCTGCCGGAGAAGGCCATGAAAAAATCTGGAAATGAAATAGGGACGCCTCAGGCGGATTTCAAGGCCGCTCCCAACATTTTCGCGGTGATGTCCACAATGGGTATCACCCGGTCATAAGCCATGCGCGTGGGGCCGATGACACCCAGCACCCCAACCACCCGGTCTTCCATCTCGTAGGGCGCGGTCACCACGCTGCACCGCTCCAGGGGGCCGTAGCCCGACTCCTCGCCGATGAACAGCTGCACGCCATCCGCCTGCACGCAGCGATCCAGCAGATGCAGGATTTCCTGCTTTTCGGAAAAAGCCTCGAACAGGCGCTTGATGCGGTCCAGTTGGGCCAGTTCATCGAAATCCATGAGATTGGTCTGGCCGGATACCACATAGTCCTGCTCCCCGCCCTCTTCCTCCAGGGCCCGGCCGGCAATGCTCAGAGCCTCGCGCATGAGCCTGTCCATGTCCTGCTGGTGGGCCTGCATCTCCTGGAGGATGCGGTTCTTGATGGCTTCCAGTTCCATGCCCCGGTAGTGGGTGTTGATGAAGTTGCTGGCCTGCTCCAGCTCCCGCCGGGTGAACAGACGCGAAGTCTCCACGATACGGTTGAAGACCTCCCCCTGGCTGGTCACAAGAATGGCCAGCACCCGCCGCTCGGAAAGATGCACGAACTGCAGCTCGCGAATGACGATCTGGTCGTGGCGGGGAATCATCACCACCCCGGCCATGTGGGTCAGGCCGGACAGGAAGCGCGAGGCCCGCTCCACCAGATTCTGCGGCACCTCCTCGTCCGACAGCTCCTGCCGCAAGCGCGCCACCAGCTGGTCCTCCACTGGCTGCAGGGAAATCAGGGAATCCACGAACAACCGGTAGCCATGCACTGTGGGCACCCGGCCAGCAGAGGTATGGGGCGAGGCAATCAACCCCTGTTCCTCGAGATCCGCCATGACATTGCGGATGGTGGCCGGGCTGAGTTCCATGCCCGCATCCTTGGCCAGGGTGCGCGAGCCCACCGGCCGACCGTCGCGGATATAGCGTTCGATCAGCACCTTGAGAAAATGCTGTGCACGTTCATTCAGTGCCTGTTTGTCTTGCATGTCCTTCACGTCCGGTAAAATTTCCAGGGCGACCCGGATCTTGTATTTCGGCCGAGAATTATATCGTCAATGGGTCTGCCTCTTTCATTTTTTCTGGTGAAAACCAGGGATCGGAGTCAAATCAGGGTGATGTCGAGCAAATTCAATGGCTTGAGGTGATTTGGTCGAGTAGACGGATTCCTCTGCCAACTTAGGTATGCGTTTGTTTTCTCTGTTTGCTGATTGGTTTCCCATCAGTGCCACACTATCCATACCTTATCGACATTGTTGTCACGCCCCTC
>JALVNE010000225.1 GCA_027026755.1 Sedimenticola sp.
TCTCCTCTCAACTTCCTGTCACCAACCAACAATTACAATCCCTGAACATGCTGAACCAATACCCCTTGTGGAAAAATCTCCTGGTTGTCTTTGTGCTGGCAATCGGTCTGCTCTATGCCTTGCCCAACATCTATAGCCAGGATCCGGCCATTGCCGTGTCCGGGGTGCGTGGCGCGGTGGTGGATGCGTCCGTAAAGGACAAGGTCAGGCAGGCCCTGGACAAAGCCGGCATTCCCGTCAAGGAAATAGAGGACAAGGGCGCCAGCCTGCTGATTCATTTCCCCAGTACCACGGATCAGCAGAAAGCCCAGGATGTCATTGCCGAGGTGCTGCCTGAAAGCGTTTCCTATGCGTTGACCACGGCGGCCAATGTGCCGGACTGGCTTATCGCCATAGGTGGCCAGCCTATGAATCTTGGCCTGGATCTGCGTGGCGGCATCCACGTACTCATCGATGTGGACATGGATGCGGCCATCAGGGACAAGGTCGAGGCCTACACGGGTGACGTGCGTTCCACCCTGCGCAGCAACAAGCTGCGTTATCTCACGGTCAAGGCCGATGACCTGGGCATAGACATCAAGTTCAAGGACGCGGCCACCCGAGACAAGGCCGAGGACGTGCTGGGCAACGAGTTCCGCAACCTGGGCGTGGAAACCCGGGATGCCGATGGCGCCTATTATGTCCGCCTCACCCTGCCGCCGGCCGAGATTCGCGCTATCAAGAAATTCGCCCTGCAGCAGAACATCACCACCATCCGCAACCGGGTCAATGCCCTGGGCGTGGCCGAGCCTCTGGTGCAGCAACAGGGTGACCGCCGTATCGTGGTGGAACTGCCCGGCGTGCAGGACCCCACCCAGGTGAAAAATATCCTGGGTGCCACCGCCACCCTGGAATACCGCCTGGTGGATACGGAGCATGACGCCCTGGATGCCAAGAACACCGGCAAGATTCCTCCCGGCTCGCGCTTGTACACCGTGCGGGAGGATGGCCGGCCCATTCTGCTGAAGAAGCGGGTCATCGTGACCGGTAACCAGATTACCGACGCCGCGTCCGGCTTTGACCAGCGTTCCGGCAGCCCTATGGTAACCGTGAATCTGGACAGCAAGGGCGCACGGCGCATGCGCAACGTCACCATCGACAATGTGGGCAAACCCATGGCCGTGGTATTCAAGGAAAATCGCGTGGTGGGCCGTGATGCGGACGGCAAGCCCATCAAGCGCCTGGTGGAAGATGTCATCAGTGTGGCCAACATTCTCGAGCCCCTGGGCGCGCGCTTCCAGACCACGGGTCTGGACAGTCCCCAGGAAGCCCACGAGCTGGCCCTGCTGCTGCGTGCCGGGGCTCTGGCCGCGCCCATCGACATCGTCGAGGAACGCACCATAGGCCCCAGCCTTGGACAGGAAAACATCGACCAGGGCCTGAAGTCTGTCATCATCGGCCTGTTGGCAGTGATGGTTTTCATGGTCATCTACTACAAAGTCTTCGGCCTGTTCGCCAACGCGGCCCTGCTGGCCAACCTGGTGCTCATCGTGGCCATTTTGTCTCTGTTGCAGGCTACCCTGACCCTGCCGGGCATCGCGGGCATCGTGCTCACCGTGGGTATGGCGGTGGACGCCAACGTGCTCATCTACGAGCGCATCCGCGAGGAACTGCGCCTGGGCAGCACGCCCCAGGCGGCCATCCATGCCGGTTACGAGAAAGCCTTCAGCACCATCATGGACGCCAACGTGACCACCCTTATTGCCGCCATCGTGCTGTTCTCCATCGGCAGCGGCCCGGTGAAAGGCTTTGCCGTGACCCTGGCCATCGGTATCCTGACCTCCATGTTCACCGCCATTATTGGAACCCGTGCGCTGGTCAACCTGGTGTACGGCGGCAAAAGCATCAAGAAACTGGCCATCTAATTTGGTAACTGTCTATGAGAACCCTGACCTCGAATCTGCATTTCAATTTCATGGGCAAGCGCAAGCTGGCCATGGCTTTTTCCATTACCCTGGTGGTGATTTCCCTGGCGTCCCTGCTCACCCGGGGGCTGGTGTTCGGTATCGACTTTACCGGGGGCACGCTCATCGAAGTGGGTTACACGGAGGATGCCGACCTGGAAGCGGCTCGCAGCACCTTGGCGGCCAACGGTTTTGGCGACGCCCAGTTGCAGCAGTTTGGCACCCCACGGGATGTGCTGATACGCCTGGCGCCGCGGGAAGGGGTGAAAAGTTCCGAGCTGAGCGACAAGGTGTTCGGCATCCTCAGCAAGCAGTCTCCCGGCAAGGTGGAACTGCGCCGGGTGGAGTTTGTTGGTCCCCAGGTGGGTGATGAACTCACCGAGGACGGTGCCCTGGCGGTGCTGGTGTCGCTGATGGCCATTCTCATGTATGTGGCGGTGCGCTTCGAATGGCGCTTCGCCGTGGGTTCCGTCATTGCCCTGGTGCATGACGTGACCATCACTTTGGGATTCTTTTCTCTGCTTCAGCTGGAGTTTGATCTCACGGTACTTGCCGCAGTACTGGCGGTAATTGGTTACTCCCTGAACGATACCATCGTGGTCTTCGACCGCATCCGGGAAAACTTCCGCAAGATCCGCAAGGGTGATTCGGAGGAAATTATCAACACTTCCCTGAACCAGACCCTGTCAAGAACCATCGTTACTTCCCTGACCACCATCATCGTGCTCGTTGCCCTGTTCGTCCTGGGTGGCGAGATCATTCACAACTTCTCCCTGGCCCTGATTCTGGGCGTGGTGGTGGGTACCTATTCCTCCATCTACGTGGCCAGCAGCGCGGCCCTCATGCTGGGTGTGAGCAAGGCGGACCTCATGCCGGTGCAGAAGGAAGGCGTTATCGACGATATGCCTTGAATCAGGAGCCCGGTGGGTGCAGCGCGGAGGGTATGTAGGTCGGGCTTCAGCCCGACCATCCACTGCTGAGTGTCGGACTGAAGTCCGACCTGCTGGCTGATGACTGGCCCGAACATTTCCATTGCTGAACGCGCCTCTGCACCGGTTTTGCCTATTGGTGGCCGGGGTCGGAGTCAAATGGGAAGGATGCCGGGAAAATCCGATGGCATGGAACAGTTTGATCCTGTTCCTTGAACCAATTGGGTGGAATTTGACTCCGACCCCTTTGCACTGCTTAGGAGCAGGAAAACGTCATCGGCGATCTGGCCTGGACCGGAACGCGCGGTGGCTTACCAGGGACGGGGTTCCCGCAGGGGGGCGGAGCGGGTGCTGATGGCCCGCTGCTCTTCCAGCATGAACTGGTTGCGCATCAGGTAGGCGGGGTTGCCTTCCGCCTGCTCCAGCCATTGCTCCATGAGGCCCATGACGCCTCTGCCGCCCTTTTCGGCTTCCGAGCCCTGCATCTCCTGGTTGCTTTCTTCCGTGGCGTCGGCATCGGGCTGATTGCCCTGCTGGTCGAATTCTTCCACGGCGCTCTGATCCTTGCCCGCCTCGTCGGCGTCGAAGGTTTCCGTTTCGGTGGCTGCCGGTCCGGGACGGCGCCTTGGGGGGGCTTGTTCACCCGGCGGGGGCGGGGCAGGGCGCTGGTCTTCATCGCTGGCGGCCTTGTCTCCCTGAGGCTGTTCCTCCTCTGTCTCGCCACTGGCTTTCTGTTCCCTGTCCTGGCCCTTGTCGCCTTGTTGTTCCTGCTCAGCCTCGCTGCCAGCCGGTTCTTCTTTGGCCTTTTGCTCCTCGGGCTGCTTGCCCTTGTCTTCCTGCTCACCGGGTTGTTCGTCCTTGCCGGTTTTTTCTTCCTGCTGCTGCTCCTCGCCGCCAGCCTGATCCTGCTGCTCCGATTCTTCCTTGCCGCTGTCCTGCTGCTGCTCTTTGGCTTCCTGGTCGCCGGATGATGGCTGTTCCTGTTTCTGCTCCTGCTCACCGGAAGTACTGTCCTGCTGTTCTTCGGATTGCTGCTGGCCCTCTGAAGACTCTTCTTCCGATTGTTGGTCTCCTGATGACTGCTGCTGGTCGGATTCCTGATCGCCGGAGGAGTGTTGCTGTTCTGACTCCTGGTCTCCGGAAGACTGCTGTTGTTCTGATTCCTGGTCGCCGGAAGATTGCTGCTGCTCTGATTCCTGGTCTCCGGAAGACTGCTGTTGTTCTGATTCCTGGTCGCCGGAAGATTGCTGCTGCTCTGATTCCTGGTCTCCGGAAGACTGCTGTTGTTCTGATTCCTGGTCGCCGGAGGATTGCTGTTGCTCCGATTCCTGATCCCCGGAAGATTGTTGTTCTTCGGATTCCTGGTCTCCGGAGGATTGCTGTTCTTCGGATTCCTGATCTCCTGAGGATTGCTGCTCCTCTGATTCCTGGTCGCCGGAAGACTGCTGTTCCTCGGACTCCTGTTGTTCCGAGGATTGTTGTTCTTCAGACTCCTGTTCCTGGGACCCCTGTTGTTCCGAGGCCTGCTGCTCCTCAGATTCCTGTTCCTGGGAGGACTGTTTTTCCTTTTCTTTTTCTTCCTGCTGTTTCTGTTTTTCCTCTTCCTGTTTCTGCTGTGCTTCCTTTTCCTTGCGCTGCTGCTCGGCTTCCGCGACAAGTGCGGTGACCAGTGACAGGTTGTAGCGGGCGTCAGCATGATCCGGATTGTTCTTCAGCACCTGCCGATAGCTGTCAGCGGCCTCCTGCAGACGGTTCAGCTGGAACAGGCAATTGCCCAGGTTGTACAGGGCTTCGTCCCGCAATTCCCGGTCCTTCACCTCGGCGAAGCGTTGCGCCGCTGCTTTGTAACGGCCAGCCCGGTACAGGGCGACTCCCTGGCGGAAGGGATCCGGGTAGTTCTCCGCGGCTTGTTCGTATTTGCCTGCCTGATAGGCTTCCACGGCCTGAAGTTTGCGGTTCTTGAACCAGTCGGCCTGACTGGTGGTGGATGCCAGCAGGGCAGCAAGCAGAAACAGGTTCCGGGTCTTCATGACAGCCTCCGGGAAAAACGGTTGCCGCGCCCAAAAAGATAGAGCACCAGGAAGATCACCGGGAACAGGAGCAGGTAGAAACGTTCGTTCCATACCCGGGTGGGCATTTCTTCCACTTGCTGTTGCTCGGCATCGGCAAGAATCTGCTCCAGCAGATTGCGGGTGTCGTCTTCCCGGTAGTCCGCCAGCTGGTACAGGCCGCCACCATGTTCCGCCAGTTGCCTGAGTTCTTCCTCGTTGAGACGGGACACGGGAGTACGGGCGCCGCGGGGAACATAGCGCACTGGCACCAGACCACCTCCGTCCGTGCCCACCGCCAGGATGTGCAGATGGATGTTGTTGGCTCGCAATTCATCCACCTTTTTCAGCAATCCCGGTTCGTCGAAATCGCCATCCGTGATCAGCAGAATGTGCCGGGCCAGGGCCTTGTCGTCTCCATGCAGCAAAAGGCTGGCCTTGTCCAGGGCATTGCCCAGGCGGCTGCCAGGCAGGGTCACCAGATCGGTGGACAGGCTGGGCAGGGTGCGCTGCAGGCTTTCCATGTCCTCGGTGACGGGGGAGATCACATGGGCCACAGTGGCAAAGGCGATCAGGCCCACGCGCAAGCCGGGGTTCAGGCGCAGCAGATCCTGGATTTCCTGCTTGGCCCTGTCCAGGCGGGAAGGGCGCACGTCCCTGATGTTCATGGAGGCGGAAATGTCCAACAGCACCACCATCTCGGCGGCGGGGCGGAAGGCGTTGATGCGCTCGTAGTCCCAGCGTGGCCCGGCCATGGCCAGCACCATGAGCAGCCAGGCCAGGCTCCAGGCGGCCAGGACCGGGGTGCTGTCGGGCGCCTGGCCACGTACCTCGCCCGTGAGCCAGGGCAGCAAATGCTCATCGGCGTACAGGCTTTCCCGACCGCGGCGCCGCACGGTGCGGCTGTAGCGCAGCCACAGCCACACCAAAGGAATGGCCAGCAGGGCCAGCAGCCACAGGGGCTGGGCGAAATGGAAGCCGCTCTCAGGCATACCGGCCTCCGGCAAGTCTTCTCATGCGCGCGCCGGGGAACAGGCCCAGGAGCAGCAGGGCTGTGAGCGCCAGCCCCAGGGGCCAGCGATACAGGGGGCGGGGCACATAGACGGTGCGGGATTCGGCGCGGGTCTTTTCCAGCTCGTTGATGCGCGTGGAAATTTTTTCCAGTGCCTCAGTGTCGCTTGCGCGGAAGTAGGCGCCGCCGGTGGTTTCGGCGATCTGGCGCATGAGGCTTTCATCGAAACCCAGATCCGTGCGCATCACTAATTGGCCGTCTATATAGATAGGTATTTCCTTACGGTGGCTGCCAACACCAATGGCATAGATACGTACGCCTTCAGCGGCTGCCAGTTTGGCTGCTTCCAGAGGCGGAATGGCGCCAGCGGTGCTCTCGCCGTCAGCCACCAGAATGAGCACCCGGGAGCCTTCGGGGCGTTCGCGCAGTTTCTTGACGCCCAGGCCAATGGCATCACCCATGGCCGTGCCGTCACCGGCGATGCGCGGCACCAGATTGTCCAGCAGTTCACGCACGGCGTGGCGGTCCAGGGTGAGGGGTGAGAGCACGAAGGCCTGGTTGCCGAAGATGATCAGCCCCACGCGGTCGTTTTCACGCTGCTCCAGGAAACGTCCCATGACCCCTTTCACCACCTGCATGCGGCTCACGGGTTGTCCCTGCACGCTGAAATCCAGGGCTTCCATGGAAAGGGAGGCATCCACCGCCAGCAACAGGTCATAGCCTTCGATACGTTCCTGGGTATAGGGCTGCAGCCACTGGGGACGCATGAGAGCGAAGGTCAGACCCAGCCACAGGAGCAGAATGAGCAGCCGGTGCAGCCGGGAGCCGGCACTGTCGCCAGGCCGGCTGCCGCTGAATGCCTGTTGCAGCTGCGCCAGGTTGGGATGCAGCAGGGTGGTATGGCGCTGGCGCTGGTCCTCGATATCGGCAGTACGCTGCCGCCACAGCCATTGCATGGCAGGCAACAGCAGCAGAAAGATCATCCATGGCCAGTGAAACTGCATCATGACCGAAGTTTCCTGTCGTACCTGGCCCAGGCCAGGGCGGCGCGGATGAGTTCGAGTACGTCTTCCCGGGTGACGGGGTATTGCCCTGGCGGCGCGTAGGGCACCTTGACCAGGGGCTGACCTTTGTCCGTCCAGGGGAAACCTGCGGGATCCTGGTCTTCCAGCCAGCGCAGCCAGTCTTCATCTATCAGACCAGCGGCCTGTTCCCGTCCCAGGCGGGTGATGGCAATGCGCCGCAGCAGTTCAGACAATTCCCGCATGCTTTGTTCCGGCGCCAGCTGGCGGGACAGGCGGCGCAAGGCCAGCAGCTGGTTGCGGGCGTCCCGGTGCCAGGTGCCGGGAGGATAGGCGATGAGATTGCGCAGGCCCCACCAGATTGCCAGCAGCACCAGGATGACAGCGGCTCCCACCAGCCACCAGCCAGGGGCCGGGGGCCACCAGGAAGCCTGGTCCATATGCAGTTCATGGATGTCGCGCATCCGGGACAGCAAATCGGGATTCACAGCCAGGCCCTCATGCGCAAGCGGCGCTCCAGGCCCTGCATCAGGGCCTTGTGCACGTCTTCGTTGGTGGCCACGGGAATCACCGCGATGCCCAGGCTGGCAGCCATCTGCTGCAGCTGGCTGCGGCGTTCTTCCCAGGCCCGGCTGTAGGCCTCACGGGCCTTTTCGTCCGAGGTGTTCACCTGCAGCAGCTCACCGCCAGGATCGCGGAACAGTACCTCGCCCATGTCGGGCAGGGCCTTGTCGGCGGGATCGTCCACAGGCACCAGGACCACGGAATGATGCTGGCAGAGCTGGGACAAGGCCTTTTTCAGATCCTGCCAGGGGCGGTTGAAATCGGCGATGACGAACACCAGGCCACCGGTGCCTATGCCCCGGCTGGCCTTGTGCAGGATATCCGGCAACTGTTCTTCCGTGGGGCCGCTGGCCTCTTTGGGGTCGGTGGTCAGGGCGTGCAGCAGGCGCCACAGGGCGCGTCTGTCCTTGGTGGCCCGGAACCACTGGTTTTCCTGGTGGGCGTCGGCAAACAGCAGACCGCCCACCCGGTCGTGGAGATGATTGGCCGCCCAGCCCAGCAGGGCGGCGGCCCGGGCGGCCTGGATGGACTTGAAGGTGCCCCGGGTGCCGAAGTTCATGTGCGACCCCTTGTCCACACAGAGCATGACGCTGCGCTCGCGCTCCTCGCGGAACACCTTGAGATGCGGTTCCCCGGTGCGCGCCGTGACCTTCCAGTCCATGTTGCGAATGTCGTCGCCTTCCTGGTACTCGCGCACTTCCTCGAAGTTGAGCCCCTGACCGCGGAACACCGAGGCATAGAGTCCGGCAAAGGAGGAGTTGACCAGGTGCTGTGATGCCATGCCCAGGGCGTGCGCCTGGTGGCGCAATTCCAGCAGGTCATCCAGAACAGGCTTCAGGCTCATGGCCGTGCCTCAGGGGATGGCGACCAGGGAGAGCAGGCGACGGATCAGGTCGTCCGTGGTGATGCCTTCGGCTTCCGCCTCGAAACTGAGCAGCACCCGATGACGCAGAATATCCGGGGCAATGGCCTGGATGTGACCGGGAGAGACGAAGTTGTCGCCTTCCAGCCAGGCTTTTACCCGGGCGCAGCGCGCCAGGGCCAGGGTAGCCCTGGGGGAGGCGCCAAAGCGGCACCAGCGTGCCAGTTCCTTGTCGTAGGAGGCCGGGTTGCGAGTGGCCTGGACCAGGTCCACGATGTACTGGTTGAGCTTGGGATCCATGAACACATCGGCCGCGGCGCGGCGCATGGCGAACAGCGTATGCTGAGGCAGGGGATTGGGTGGCGTGGTTTCCTTTTCCTGCTGGCGGTTGTGATCCAATTCCAGGATCTCCAGCTCTTCGGCATGGCTGGGGTAGTCCACCACCACCTGCATGAGAAAACGGTCCAGCTGGGCTTCGGGCAGTTGATAGGTGCCTTCCTGCTCCACAGGGTTCTGGGTGGCCAGCACCATGAACAGTTCGGGCAGGGGGTAGGTTTTCTGGCCCACGGTGATCTGGCGTTCACCCATGGCTTCCAGCAGCGCGGCCTGCACCTTGGCCGGAGCGCGGTTCACCTCGTCGGCAAGGAGGATGTTGTGGAACAGGGGGCCGGGGCGAAACTCGAACTCGGCCTTTTCATGGCGGTAGATGTCCGTACCCACCAGGTCGGAAGGCAGCAGGTCGGGGGTGAACTGCACCCGGTGAAAATCGCCCTCCAAAGCCTCCGACAAGGCATTCACTGCCGTGGTCTTGGCCAGGCCGGGCATGCCTTCCACCAGCAGGTGGCCATCCGCCAGCAGGCAGATGAGCATGCCGTCGATGAGATTCTTCTGGCCGATTACTTTTGAGCTTACATGATTGCGAACGGGGGCGAGGTCGTTGGGAGTCATACTGCCTTACTGCGTTGTAATAGTTGTATTTGATGTTTCCCAATCCTGCGCTTTTTTGGACGTTCGTGCAACTGCTTCGTGGAAATACGGTATTAACGATTGAAAAATTCCTTTTAGTTGGTAAACTACGCGGCTTGATTTTTCCGGAACCCCGATACCTTGGTATAGGTTGGGATTTCAAGCAGGAGTAGATTATGCGTCGACCACTGGTGGCTGGAAACTGGAAGATGAATGGTTCCCTGGCGAGTGTCAGAGAGCTGTTGGCGGGTCTGAAGGCAGGCATCGATGATGTCAAGCTGGCCGAGGTTGCTGTCTGTCCTCCTGCCGTATTCATCCCGGAAGTACAGGCCCAGCTGGAGAATACGTCCATTGCCTGGGGCGGCCAGGATCTGTCCGTGCACGAGTCCGGTGCTTATACCGGCGAGATTGCCGGCCCCATGTACAGGGACTTCGGCTGCAAATATGTGATCATTGGGCACTCCGAGCGCCGTACCTATCATGGTGAAACCGATCAACTGGTGGCGGAGAAGTTCACGGCGGCCCGCAAGGCTGGCCTGGTGCCCTTGTTCTGTATCGGCGAAACCCAGGAAGAACGCGAGCGCGGTGTCACCGAGGAAGTGGTGGCCCGTCAGATCGACGCGGTGATCGAGTATTGCGGCATTGACATGCTGGGTGAGGGCGTCATCGCCTATGAACCCGTATGGGCCATAGGCACAGGCCTGACGGCGACTCCCGAGCAGGCCCAGGAGGTGCATGCCTTCATTCGCCAGCGGATTGCCCAGCGCAGCGCTGAAGTGGCTGAAGGTCTGCGCATTCTCTATGGTGGCAGCATGAAGCCTGGCAACGCCGCGGAGCTGCTGGCCAAGCCGGACATCGACGGCGGGCTCATTGGTGGCGCCTCCCTGAAGGCGGAAGATTTTCTTGGCATCTGCACGGCTGCCAACGACTGAGAATATTGAGAGACGACAGTCAATGCATACGATTCTGGTAATGGTTCATCTGTTTCTGTCCATCGGGCTCATCGGCCTGATACTGATTCAGCATGGCAAGGGCGCGGACGCGGGTGCCGCCTTCGGCAGTGGCGCTTCAGCCACGGTGTTTGGTGCGCGGGGTTCAGCGAACTTTCTCAGCCGCACCACCGGCATCCTGGCCCTGCTGTTTTTCATTACCAGCCTGACCCTGGCCTGGATGGCGCTGAACACGGCGCGTGAATCCGGCCTCATGGTGGATGTTCCCACGGAAAAGGCCCAGGAAATTCCGCCGGCCCAGACTGACCAGCCGGCGGCGCCCGCTGGAAATGCGGCTTCCGATGTGCCCGTGGTGCCCGAGGACAATACAGGCGGCGCGTCTGATGTTCCCGCGGTGGAAACGGCCGCGCCTGCCGCGGAAACGCCCGCCGCAGCTACGGAAGCCGGTGCGAAGGAGGAGCCTGCCAAGCCTGAATGAGGCTGGCAACAACAAGTTTATGCCGAAGTGGTGGAATTGGTAGACACGCTATCTTGAGGGGGTAGTGGCGCAAGCCGTGCCGGTTCAAGTCCGGCCTTCGGCACCATTTTTAACAGTATCCGGGAAGCCGGATACTGTTTTTTTATGGATGCAATAGGGGTATTATTTACCCTATAAATTCAATAACTTGAGAAAAATCATAAATTTGACCTGAAGGACGGGCTGAAATAAACTACCCACTGGTATGCGACAAGCAGAATAAGACCAGGGGGGCTGCTTCCAAGTGCTGGAAAACTATCTGCCAATTCTGATATTCATCCTCATCGGCCTGTTTGTCGGCGTTGCCGCAATGGGCGCAGGCTTCATCCTTTCCCCCCGCAATCCGGATCAAGAGAAAGGCTCCCGCTACGAATGCGGTTTCGAAGCCTTTGAAGACGCGCGCATGAAGTTCGATGTGCGTTTTTACCTGGTGGCCATCCTGTTCATCCTGTTCGATCTGGAGATCGCCTTTTTCTTCCCCTGGGCGGTAGTGCTGGACAAGATCGGTCCCACGGGATTCTGGGCCATGATGATCTTCCTGGGCATCCTGGTGGTCGGCTTCATCTATGAGTGGAAGAAAGGAGCGCTGGAATGGGAATAGAAGGCGTATTCGAGGAAGGTTTCGTCACCACCTCGCTGGATACCGTCATCAACTGGGCGCGCACCGGCTCCATGTGGCCCATGACCTTTGGCCTGGCCTGCTGCGCCGTGGAAATGATGCAGGCCGGTGCCTCGCGCTATGACCTGGACCGCTTCGGCATCATCTTTCGTCCCAGCCCGCGTCAGTCAGATGTGATGATCGTGGCCGGTACCCTGGTGAACAAGATGGCGCCTGCCCTGCGCAAGGTGTACGACCAGATGCCGGATCCCAAATGGGTCATTTCCATGGGCTCCTGCGCCAATGGCGGCGGTTATTACCATTATTCCTATTCTGTGGTGCGCGGCTGTGACCGGGTGGTGCCCGTGGATGTCTATGTGCCCGGCTGTCCGCCCACGGCGGAAGCCCTGCTGTACGGCATCGTGCAGCTGCAGAACAAGATCAAGCGCACCAGTACCATCGCGCGCACCAAGCCGGTTGAGGAAAACGCATGAGCCTGGAAGACCGCCTGGACGATCTGGAAGAAGCCTTCGAGGATTACCTGGAGGAAGATTTCCCCGATTGCAAGTGGAGCCGTGCCCTGGGCGAGATGACCCTCACCGTGCCCCGGGAACAGCTGTTGCCGGTCATGGAGATCCTGCGCAGCAACAGCAATCTGAGCTTCGAGCAGTGCATCGACGTGTGCGGCGTGGACTATGCCGCCTACGGCCATTCGGAATGGAATGCCGAGGATGCCCCCAATACCGGCTTCAGCCGGGGCGCCGAACGGGAGCTGGTCACGGAGTTCGAGGCCGAGAGCCGCTTTGCCGTGGTCTATCATCTCTTGTCCCTGGCGCACAATGTCCGCCTGCGGGTGAAGGTGTTCCTGGATGCGGATTCTCCCATGGTGGACTCGGTCACCGGTATCTGGACCAGCGCCAACTGGTTCGAGCGCGAAGCCTTCGATCTGTTCGGCATCCTGTTCACCGGGCATCCGGATCTGCGCCGTATCCTCACCGATTATGGTTTCGTCGGTCATCCCTTCCGCAAGGACTTCCCCTTGGTGGGGCAGGTGGAAATGCGCTATGACGAAGACAAGGGCAGGGTGGTGTATGAGCCTGTCACCATCGAACAGCGCACCCTGGTGCCCCGGGTGGTGCGCCACGACTACCGCTACGAGGAAGGCTG
>JALVNE010000226.1 GCA_027026755.1 Sedimenticola sp.
CTTCCAGCACCGTCTTGCCCTTGGCGATGCCGGTGCGGTTGCTGACCCGGAAGATATGGGTGTCCACGGCCATGGTGGGCTGGCCGAAGGCGGTGTTGAGGACCACGTTGGCGGTCTTGCGCCCCACGCCGGGGAGGGCTTCCAGGTCCTGGCGGTTGTCTGGCACCTCGCCGCCGTGTTTTTCCAGCAGGATGCGGCAGGTGGCGATGATGTTCTTCGCCTTGCTGTTGTACAGGCCGATGGTCTTGATGTATTCCTTCAGGCCATCCTCGCCCAGGTCGAGAATGGCTTGCGGGGTGTTGGCCACGGGAAAGAGCCTGGCCGTGGCCTTGTTCACCCCCACGTCCGTGGCCTGGGCGGAAAGAATCACTGCGATGAGCAGTTCAAAGGGGCTGCTGTAATTCAGCTCCGTGGTGGGCTCGGGATTGGCGGCGCGCAGACGCTCGAAGATTTCCCGGCGTTTTTCCCGGTTCATCCTTCCGCTGGCGTGGCTTCGGCCGCTACGCTTTCCACCCGGTTGGCGGCCTGGGCGGCATTGCGTTTGTCGATGACATGCTTGAGGGCGATGAGCAGACCCAGGCCGAAGAAGGCGCCGGGGGGCAGGATGGCGAGTATCAGACCATGGAAGTCTTCGCCCATGGAAAAGCTCAGGCCGCGGGCTGCCTCGCCAAACATGAGATGGGCGCCGGACAGGATGGTGCCCTGGCCGATGAACTCCCGCAGGGCGCCCAGGGTCATGAGTACCAGGGTGAAACCCATGCCCATGCTCAGGCCATCCAGCATGGATTGAGGCACGGGATTGCGCGAGGCGAAGGCCTCGGCCCGGCCCACGATGGTGCAGTTGGTGACGATGAGGGGAATGAAAATGCCCAGGATCTTGTGCAGGTCATGAAACCAGGCGTTCATGGCCAGCTCCACGGCGGTGACGAAGGAGGCGATGACCAGCACGAACACCGGCAGGCGCACTTCCTGGCGCACCCAGTTGCGGATGAAGGAGATGGTGGCATTGGAGGCAATCAGCACCAGGGTGGTGGCCAGACCCAGGCCCAGGCCATTGATGAGGGTGTTGGATACCGCCAGCAGGGGGCAGAGCCCCAGCAGGGCCACCAGGGCCTGGTTGTTGTTCCACAGGCCGTTGGCGATGATTTCGCGATTGGACATGCTCATATCGTTGCCTATCAGTGTTTTTCAGGGGCCGGAGTCAAATCACCCCCGGCCTTTGTAAGGAACCAGGTTATTTCCAAATCATCGAATCTATCCACTGTCACCTTGATTTGACTCCGACCCCTCTCATTA
>JALVNE010000227.1 GCA_027026755.1 Sedimenticola sp.
TGGTGCAGCCGCATTCCGATAGCCTGTCCTGTCAGATCCATGCCTACCTGCACCGGGTGGAAGGAGATGACTGGAATGCGGATTACTGGTATGCAAAAGCAGGTATGCCGCGACCGGCCAACAGCCTGGAACAGGAGCTTGCGCGTCTTTACGCTCTAGTCCGGTCCGGTGATGACTAACGGCTTGGCAGGGGGCGGAGTCAAATCATGGAAAGCGGTGGGTTTTTTGCGCGTCAGCCTGATTTGACTCCGGCCCCTCGGGTTACCCCAAAGATTGCTTTTTCAGCGCGGCTTCGATGCGCAGCAGTTCCAGGATGTTCTCCATGTTGATGATGCCCGCCAGCCGGCCTTCCCGGGTCACGGCAAGAATATGGCAGTCGCAGTCCTGCAGTTCCTTCATGACCTTCTCCAGAGGTTCGTTCACCTCGGCTCTGGGAATGCCGGTGTGCATGTAGCTTGCCACCGGGGCCAAAGCCCCTTGTTCCTGCAGACCACGCAGCAGGTCTTCCTGGGTGAGCACGCCGACGATGTCCCCCTGATCCAGGACGGGAAAATCCTTCTGCACGCCTTCCAGGGTGAGCTGTATGGCCCGGGACAGGGCATCATCCGGGGCC
This sequence comes from Sedimenticola sp., assembly GCA_027026755.1. Taxonomy (GTDB): domain Bacteria; phylum Pseudomonadota; class Gammaproteobacteria; order Chromatiales; family Chromatiaceae; genus Thiolapillus. The sequence continues at coordinate 614 of JALVNE010000227.1, forward strand.
AGGGTGTCGAAATGGGTGATGATGGCGTGTTCCAGGGTGCTGTCATGGAGCAGGCTCTTCACTTCCTCTGAACCGGCTTCCGCCATGGCGCCTATCCATACGAACAGGGCGATGAACAGCAGGAAGGGGTTGTACAACATCCCTACCAGCCCCAGCCACAGGGCGAAGGCCTGACCGATGGCGGCCGCCGAGCGGGTGGCCTTGAGATGGTCCATGCGCAGGGCCAGCACCGCGCGCAGTACCCGGCCGCCGTCCATGGGAAAGGCTGGCAGCAGGTTGAATAGGGCCAGAAACAGGTTCAGGGCCAGGAGTTGCTGCAGCATGTCGCCCTGGAGCAGCGCCGCAATACTTTCTGCGGGCATCGCGCCCTGCAGGTTCAGCCACAGCCACAGAACGGCGGCAATGACAATGTTCACCGCCGGCCCGGCCAGGGCCACCAGAATCTCCTCTTTGGGATCGTCCGGCATCTTCTCCAGGGACGCCACGCCGCCGATGGGCAGCAGGGTGATGTCACGGGTTCTGATGCCAAAGCGCCGGGCCGTGAGGGCGTGCCCGAGCTCGTGCAGGACCACGCAGGCGAACAGGGCCAGGATGAAAACCACGCCATGCACCACGGCCCCCAGGCTCTGCTCGCTGCGCCAGTAGCTCAGGGCGATCCAGATCAGAAGAATGAGGAAAGTGGC
>JALVNE010000228.1 GCA_027026755.1 Sedimenticola sp.
CAGGGATTGGGCTCTCTGTCTCTTACTGGCGTTCGCTTGAAGCCATCGCTGCCTGGAAAAACAATGCAGAACATAGACAGGCACAGCACAATGCGCAGCAATGGTATGAGGCGTACCGGATCCGGATTTGCAGGGTAGAGAAAGAGTACGGATTCTGAACAGATATCAGGTTTTTCTGGAGAAAAGATGTATAAGATTTTGACATTAAATAATATTTCTGTTGCTGGTTTGGAGCGGTTGCCGCGTGAACGCTATGAGGTAGCATCCGAGATCATGCACCCGGACGCCATTCTGCTGCGCTCGTTCAATATGCATGAGATGGAGATCCCGTTGACGCTCAAGGCGGTGGGACGGGCCGGTACCGGGGTAAACAACATCCCGGTGGATGAGATGAGTCTGCTCGGTATTCCCGTATTCAATGCGCCGGGAGCCAATGCCAATGCAGTGAAAGAACTGGTAATCGCCGGCATGCTGCTTGGTTGTCGCAATATCTGTCAGGCGTGGGACTATGTGCGTCACCTGGAAGCCGACAACGGAGAGCTGCACCGTCAGGTGGAGGAGGGCAAGAAGCGTTTTGCCGGTTTCGAACTACCGGGCCGGACGCTGGGTGTGATCGGTCTCGGTTCCATCGGCCGGGAGGTGGCCAATGCGGCGCTGGAACTGGGTATGAAGGTGATCGGTTTCGATCCGGGGATTACGGTGCAGGGAGCCTGGCGGCTCTCCTCCGATGTAGAGCAGGCGGAAAATATCGATGCGCTGTTGGCCAGATCGGATTTTATTACCTTCCACGTGCCGCTGATGGATACCACCCGCCATCTGATCAACGCCGAGCGGTTGCAAGGCATGAAGGATGGCGTGGTGATCCTGAACTTTGCCCGTGATGGCATTGTGGATGAACAGGCAGTGATGGAGGCTATCGATGCCGGCAAGGTATATGCCTACGTCTGTGATTTCCCCAGTCAGCTCAACAAGAACCATCAGCGGGTTATTGCATTGCCGCATCTTGGCGCCTCCACGGGAGAGGCGGAGGAAAACTGCGCGATCATGGTTGCCGAGCAGGTGCGTGACTACCTGGAAAATGGTAATGTGCGTAACTCGGTGAATTTTCCGCAGATGCGGATGCCACGGACGGAAGGAAGCTTTCGCTTGGCAGTTGTAAATTCCAATGTTCCCAATATGTTGGGGCAGATATCTACTGAACTGGCTGATGCGGGACTGAATATTCTGGATATGTTGAACAAGTCCCGGGATGAACTGGCCTATACGCTGGTGGATGTGGATCAGCCGGTTCCTG
>JALVNE010000229.1 GCA_027026755.1 Sedimenticola sp.
CTTTGCAAGAACGGGAGACATTCTGATCATGCCTGCTGCCATTGCCCTGGCGCAAGCCAATTTCAAGGTGGGAGACATAGAGGGCAACACCCGCATGGTACTGGACATCGCGGCGCGGGCCAGGGATATGCATGGCGCGGGCGCCATCGTTTTTCCCGAGTTAAGCCTCTGCGGCTATCCACCGGAAGACCTGCTGCTGCGCCCGGAGTTTCTCGATGACGTGGAACAGTCTCTTGCATCCATTTGTGCTTCCCTGAAGGGTATAGACCTGGTGCTGGGCTATCCCCGAAGAAGGGAGGGGCGTCTGTACAATGCCGCGGGCGTGATACGTGACGGGCGTATCGTCGCCGAGTATTTCAAGGCGGAACTGCCCAACTACAGCGTATTCGATGAGAAACGCTATTTCACCCCGGGGGAGCAACCCTGCGTGGTGGAGGTTGCCGGTATACCCGCGGGACTGAGCATCTGTGAGGATATCTGGTATTCCGAACCGGCTGGCCGGGCGGCCGCCGCCGGCGCCCGGCTGATTCTGAACCTGAACGCCTCACCCTATCAGGCGGGAAAGGGCCGGGAACGGGAGCAGGTGGTGGCCCAGCGCGCGCGGGAAACAGCTTTGCCCGTGCTCTATGTGAACCTGGTCGGAGGCCAGGACGAGCTGGTATTCGATGGAGGCTCCTTTTGCGTGGACGCCGGCGGCGGCATGCGCCAGCGCAGCGCCTTTTTCACCGAGGCCCTGGATCTGGTGTCCCTGGATGATGACATGAGGCCGGCACAGGCCGAAGTGGCCGAATGCCCGGGCGAGGAAGAAATGATCTACCGGGCCCTGGTGCTGGGGGTGCGCGACTACGTGGGCAAGGCGGGATTCCAAGGCGTGGTACTGGGCCTTTCCGGCGGTATCGATTCGGCCCTGACCCTGGCCGTTGCCGTGGACGCCCTGGGGCCGGAGCAGGTGGAAGTGGTGCTCATGCCCTCACGCTACACGGCGGACATGAGCAATGAAGACGCCCTGGAGCAGGCCAGGCGCATGGGAGTGAAACACAGCTTCATTCCCATCGAACCGGCATTTGAGGCCTTCCTGGAGATGCTGAAGGAGGAATTTGCCGGCCAGCCCATGGATGTCACCGAGGAGAACATCCAGGCCCGCTGCCGCGGCATCATTCTCATGGCCATCAGCAACAAGAGTGGGCGCATGCTGCTCACCACCGGCAACAAGAGCGAAATGTCCGTGGGCTATGCCACTTTGTACGGTGACATGGCGGGAGGGTTTGCGCCCCTCAAGGACGTGTTCAAGACCATGGTGTACCGTCTGGCCCGCTGGCGCAACCGGGATGGTGAGGTGATTCCCGAGCGGGTCATCACCCGGCCGCCGTCGGCGGAACTGCGGCCGGATCAACAGGACACCGACAGTCTGCCGCCCTATGACATCCTGGACGAGATCCTGCGGCGCTATGTGGAAGAGGACCAGGGCGCGAGGGAGATCATCGAAGCAGGTTTCGATGAGGACACCGTGCGGCGTATCACCCGCCTGGTGGACATCAACGAATACAAACGCCGTCAGGCGCCGCCGGGAGTCAAGGTAACCCGGCGTGCGTACGGGCGCGACAGGCGTTATCCTATTGTCAACGGTTACATCACCTTCAGGGGGAAATCATGAAAAAAATCGAAGTCATACTCAAGCCCTTCAAACTGGACGACGTGCGCGAAGCCCTTTCCGAAATCGGTATCACCGGCATGACCGTCACCGAGGTCAAGGGCTTCGGCCGCCAGAAGGGTCACACGGAGCTGTATCGAGGGGCGGAATACGTGGTGGATTTCCTGCCCAAGGTGAAACTGGAGCTGGTGGTCAAGGAAGAGCAGCTGGATGAGTGCCTGGAAACCATCATCGGTGCCGCACGCACGGGCAAGATCGGTGATGGCAAGATCTTCGTTTCCGCCGTGGAGCGGGTCATTCGCATTCGTACCGGTGAGGAGGACGCCGACGCTATTTGACCACGATTGGGGGTAGATCGGGCTTCAGCCCGACAACAGCTGCCGCAACGGAGCAATGTCGGACTGAAGTCCGACCTACGGATAACAGGCTGTTGAAAAACACCGTTTTTCGACAGCCTATGTGTGGCACAAGGATGTGCCACCCATCGATGACTGTAAGCCACTGAAAATGAAGGAAGCGGGAAACCGCGTTTTCCGCTTCCGTAGTTGAAAAAGTCCATGGAAGGACTTTTTCAACATCCTGAGAATCAGTTGAGAAATTTCTGCCACTGTTCGATATACAGGGCTTCTTCTCGCAGAGCAGGCGGCAGCACCAGGCGCAGGCCGCTGAACAAATAGCCCGCATCCGGCAGTCCCGCGTGGCGAATGCTGATGCGCCGCAATGACGGCTGGGTGTGAATACAGCCGCCGCGCAGGGCGGGGTGGCGATCATCGAATTCCCGGGTGCGCATTTCCACGTCCACGGGTGCTTCATAATCCTTGTAGGGATGGAGGGGGTTGCCGCACCATTCCCATACCCGTCCGGCATTCTGGAGGCCGCCGATGCGCGCGGCGGCTTCCCAGTGATACTCATGGGGCAGCACGGCGCCCTTGAAACCCTCCAGCCGGGCCGAGGCCCAGTTGGCGAAGGCTTGCGCCTCGTACCAGCAAACCCCGCTCACGGGCATGTCGTGGATGAGTTCCGCCGGGCCGTTCAGGCCCAGGGCATACCAGTGGTCCTGATGGTTGCGGCGCCAGTGCCAGGGATGGGACGCATCCGTCCTGGCTTTCCATTCCCTGCCCTGGTCACTCCAGAAATCATTGTTCTCATAGCCGCCGTCTTCCATGAAGGCCAGCCAGGCGGCATTGTCCACGGGATGATTGCAGATGCGGAAGTTGCGCATCTCCACCATCTGCATGGGCTGTTCGTTGTCGAACACCACGCCGTCCCGGGCGCCGATGCGGTAATGGCCCTGGGAGATCTCCGTGGCCTCGGCGGACGGGGCGCGGGCACGCAGAGGGCTGTGAACCTGGAAGCTGCCACCCAGGCTCACGGCGCGGGCGTGGCGTACGGAGAGCATCTGTTCATAGATTCTGCCATGAACCTGCAGCATATAGTCCACCAGCCAGCCGTCCTTCAGCCAGGGATGATCCGGCAATTGGCCCGGATTGGCCAGCAGGGTCAGGTGATGGTCCTGGACTTCCAGGGCCCAGTTGAGCAGATGGTCCTTTGGCGGCAATGCCTGATCCTGTTCCGGGGTCGGAGGAAAGCGGGTGGCGAAGATGTGCCGTACCCGTTGGCTCAGATCGTCGTCGCCCTGAAGGCGTTCGCGCAGCCAGTACAATTCCAGATAGACGCTACGGCCCAGCAGCCAGCCCATGGAGGGCAGCTCCGGGTGCCAGCGGCGGTTCACGTCCGGGGCAGGCAGGTCCTCTATGAGCTGGGTGAGCAGCTCGTGGATGGTGCTCAGGGCACCCAGGCTCGTCGGGGCGATCATCCCAGGTCGGGGGTTTCGGCGGTGACCATGAACACCACCCGCTCGGCGATATTGGTGGCGCGGTCGCCGATGCGTTCCAGGTGGTAGGCAATCCACAGCAAATGGGTGCAGTGCATGCTGGTGTCCGCGGTGGTCATCAGGGTCATCATCAGGCTGGAGCTGGCTTCCTCGTCCAGTTCATCCACCTGCTTGTCGTGGGCGGCCACGTGTTCGGCCAGGGCGGCGTCCAGGTTCTCATAGGCTTCCATGACCTGCACCAGCATGTCCTGGCAGAGGTCGCCCATGGCGGCAATGCGGTCCATGGGGCCGGAGAAATCACTGGGGTCCATGCCGAGGACGATGTTGGCAATGTCCTTGGCATGGTCGGCGATGCGTTCCAGCTCGGCGGCGATCTGCAGGCTGGCCACCACTTCACGCAGGTCGCCGGCCCGGGGTTCCAGGGTGGCGAGAATCTGCAGACATTCCCTTTCGATGATACGCAGCAGATGGTTCTGCTGCAGGTCTTCGTTCACCACCTGCTGGGCCAGTTCGGCGTTCTGGGTCTTGAGGGCTTCCATGGCCTGCTCCAGGGCCTGGCGGGCCCGGCTGGTCATGGTGAACAGGTTTTGATGTACCTGGGCTTCGGCCCGGGCGAGAAGTCGGTGGGGCGTGGTCATGCGGCCGTCCAGTGATGAATTTGATGGCGGGATTTTACCATGATGCCGCTCCGGCGGCAGGGCTTGTCAGTGGTGGTCGGGGTCGGAGTCAAATGGGGAGGATGTTGGGCAGATCCGATGGCATGGAACCGCTTGATCCCGTTCCTTGTAACAGTTGGGTGGAATTTGACTCCGACCCCTTTATCAGGAAAACCGCCGTTGCAGATAACGGATGATGTCGTCGGATTCATACATCCAGGTGATGCTGCCGTCAGGGTTTTCGATGCGCAGGCAGGGCACCTGCTGTTTGCCGCCCTGTTGTTCCAGCTCCCGGCGGAATCCGGGGTCGTTCTTCGCATCCCGCAACTCGATGTTCAGCCCCAGACGGCGGATGGCGCGCCGGGTCTTTACGCAGAAGGGACAGGCGGTGTACTGGTACAGGGCCATGTGCCTGGTCTGTTCATTGAGTTCGGCCTGACGTTCCGGGCTGTGGTTGGGGCTCTTGGGCCGGGTCAGCCAGTCGAAGAACAGGATGAGCTTTCCCAGCAGCCAGCGGATGATGCTCATGCTTTCTTGCCTCCGCCCAGGCAGGGGGGAGACTGGGGCGCCTGGCCTCCCTTGTCGAACCATTCCTGGGGCGTCATGGTGTGCAGGGCCAGGGCATGGATGCCGCTGGCCAGTTCTTCTTCCAGGGCCTTGTTGACGAGGCGGTGCCGCTGCACCAGGGGCTTGCCTGTGAAAACTTCGGATACCACGATGACCTTGTAATGGGACTGGGCATCCTCGGGCACGCTGTGCATGTGGGTTTCGTCCAGGATTTCCAGGTGCATGGGCAGAAGGGCCGCCTGGAGCTTTTGTTCGATGATGTCTTTTCTGTTCATGAATCCATCTTCTCCGTGCCCGGGGGCGGAATCAACAGGCAAAATGTGGGCGAATGGGGCTGCTGGCGGCACTGTCAGATGCCGTTCCAGAATTCGGAATCCCGCGCCAGGAACTGGTCGTGAGGAATGTAGTGAGAGCCGTCGCAGGAGAAATTCAATCCCACGATGCCATTGAACAGGTTGATGGAGCCGGCGCGCAGGTAGATGGTGTCGTCCGCGAAGCGCAGGTGGCGGAAGGTCTGCAATATGGGACGAATGCTGCTTCGTGGTATGAGGGCGTCTTTCGGGTAGGCATGATGAGGGTACACCAGGCAGATGTCCGGGTCCGTGAGGGCGTCGATCTCCACCAGGTGATAACGGTAGGGGTCGTGCATGAACCACAGGGTGGCGCGGCTGCTGGAAAAATGTATCTCCATCTGAAAGGCGCCATGTTCCGTCACCAGTTCCTCCAGCACCGGCAGCACCAGATCCAGCTTGTCGTCCAGGGTGCTCTGGATACGGCATTGCTGGAACACCTGGGCGCGGATGGCCGGGTCGCCCTTGATCTGCCGCCAGCGGCCCGGCTCCGCGTAATGGGATTTGGTCAGGGGCAGGTCGCGCAGGTCGAAATCCGCGCCCAGGTAGCCCACCAGTTCACCATCCACATGCACCTTGCGCACGGCGGTCAGCGAAGGGCGGCTGGCGCGCAGGCTGATATAGGCGCTGGACAGGATCATGTCCCGCGCCGGGTCCAGCTCCTGCATGTAGGGGCGCCGGGAGCGGTCCCGGCCGAAGTCGGCTTCGATGAGCCCGTCCTGGGAGGCATTGGCGCTGATCTGGCGGCCATTCAAATCCATGGCGTACAGATAGCTGCAGTAGGGCATCTGTCCCAGGCTCTTCAGCAGGGCCTGGTCGAGTTTTTCCCGCTCGTCCCAGACCCGGGCGCAGCGGCGCGCGGCGCGCTTCATGGGGTCCAGCAGCATGTTGTAGAGCATGTCCCGCTGGCGGTGGATGTGCTCCTGCAGGGCGCTGTTGTCGTACGGCAACTTTCTTATTTCTCCGGGCCGGGGCCGAAATGGGGGAAAGGCGTGACGTTGCTGCTGTCGCCCACGTCGAAGATCATGTTCTGACCGCGTTTCTCCACTTCGTCGATACGCACCACCGCATGCATGGGCACCAGGATGCGGCTGGTGCCGGCGAACTCGTCCTTCAGGCGTTCTTCCGCCGGGTCTATGACCACCGTGGTGTGTTCGTTGAACAGCAGATCACTGATCTCGATGAAACCATAGAGATCGCCCTGGCTCACCCGTTCGGCGTGCAGCTGATAGACCTTGCCCTGGTTGTAGAATGTGATGCGGAAGATACGCATGCTCTGTTGCGGCCTGATGATATTGGTCAGCAATTATACCAGTGCGCCGCGGGTTTTCCCGTGCTTTGCATCAGTGAGGAAAATGCTTCCTACGGCCGAGGGTGTCGCAAAAGGCGACAGCCTCCGCGATGCAGGGATGCTGAGGACGATGTATTTGGTTGCCGGGTTAATAATATATACTTGCCCCAGCCTAGATCCGATAAGAGTAGCCAGCAGCAATGAGCATTAAGTCAGACAAGTGGATTCGGCGCATGGCCGAGGAAGAGGGCATGATCGAGCCTTTTGAGCCGGGGCAGATGCGCGAGGGGAATCATGGCCGCATGATCTCCTACGGCACCTCCAGCTATGGCTATGACGTGCGCTGCGCCGACGAGTTCAAGATATTCACCAACATCAATTCCGCGGTGGTGGACCCCAAGAATTTCGACGACAGCAGTTTCGTGGATGTGCAGTCCGATGTCTGCATCATTCCCCCCAACTCTTTTGCCCTGGCCCGTACCGTCGAATATTTCCGCATTCCCCGCAGCGTGCTGACCATCTGCCTGGGCAAGTCCACCTATGCCCGTTGCGGCATCATCGTGAACGTAACGCCCCTGGAGCCCGAGTGGGAAGGCCATGTGACCCTGGAATTCTCCAACACCACGCCGTTGCCAGCAAAGATCTATGCCAATGAAGGCGTGGCGCAGATGCTGTTCTTCGAATCCGATGATGTCTGCGAGACGTCCTACAGGGATCGTGGCGGCAAGTATCAGAAGCAGCGAGGCGTGACTCTGCCCAAAGCCTGAGTGCTGCTATAAACAAAGTCCAAGAAAGGACTTTTTCTACATTCCGTTAAGAATCCGTTAAGGAAGTCTTGGCACACTGTCGCCATGGAAGACCTGCCGACAGTGACCGTGCCTTGTGCCCTCGTATCCCGCCCTACGAATCGGCAGAGTCTCCGTCAGCCCGATATGACTGCCATGGCTGAACAGGAGATCGTGCTGCTGGATGCCTCCCATCCCGATCGTGACAAGGCCGAGGCCATGGTGCGGCGGGTTTTCCAACAAAGTTACGGCGCGCGGCTTTCCGCTTTCTATCCCTGGATGCTCGGCATTCGGGGAAAGGATGGAGAATTCCGGGCCATTGCCGGTATCCGTACCGGCAGCCAGCGTTTTTTTGCCGAACATTATCTGCCGGACAGGGTGGAGAAATTGCTGGGCGTTCCCCGTGAGGAGGTGGTGGAAGTGGGCAACCTTGCCACCCGCAAGAGCGGGGAGATTCGCTGGATCATCGCGGCGGTCACCGCTTTCCTGCAAGGCGCCGGTTTTTCCCGGGTGCTCATCACCATCACCCCCTTGTTGCGCAACAGTTTCAGGCGCATGGGCTTGCCGTTGGAGCATCTTGCGGATGCCCGGCAGGAGTCCTTGCCCGCGGAGCTGGCGGGGGACTGGGGGGCATACTACGACTGCAACCCAGAGGTCTGCGTGGGAAAGATTGCCATTGGCTATCATGCCTTCAGGAAGAACATCTGTTCGAGTGAACAGTTGCGTCAGGCATGGGAACAGGCTCTGGTTCTGGGAGAAACCCGCGGACCTTGCCTGAGGGACCAGAGCGAATGAGCAGGATACTTCGCGCACTGGCCACTCACGCCGCGCAGCGCCCCCACGACCTGGCGGTGCAGGGGGATGAACTGTGCCTGTCATGGCAGGCTTTGGAGGAGGAAAGCCGCGCGCTGGCTGAATCCCTTGAGCCTGTTACCTGCCTGGGATTGCTCCTGGACAATTCCCCGGCATGGGTGGTTGCGGACATCGCGGCGCTGCGCATGGGCATCACCTGTGTTCCCGTGCCTGGCTTCTTCAGCGTGGAACAGCAGCGCCATCTCCTGGATGACGCGGCGGTCGATGCCCTCATCATGGATGATGCCGCCCTGGCCGAATCCCTGGGTACGGGCTGGCGTTTTCGCAAGATTTCCCTTGCGGGACAATCCCTGGTTTTGGGTCAGCGGCAAGCCCGGCTTGAAGGGGAAAGGCGGGGCGCTGAAAAGATAAGCTACACCTCGGGCACCACGGGCCGGCCCCGGGGGGTGCGCCTTGGCCTGGAGGCCATGGAGGCTGTTGCCGATTCCCTGTGCCGTTGCTCCCGGGCCTCCGCGGAGGACAGGGCCCTGGCCCTGCTGCCCCTGTCCATCCTGTTGGAGAACATCGGCTCCCTGTATGTCCCCATCCTGGCGGGAGCGACCATGCTGCTGCCTTCACCGGGAAGCCTGGGAATCACGGGCTCCGGGCGTGTGGACGCGGCATGCTTGTCCGCAACCCTGGCGCGCCTGCGGCCCAGCGCGGTAATCGTTCCGCCACAGCTGCTCAAGCTGCTGACGGGGCTGGCCAGGGCGGGACAGCTTCCCGACAGCTTCCGCTTCGTGGCCGTCGGTGGCGCCATGCTGCCTGCCGCCCAGGTACGGGAGGCCAGGGCCCTGGGCCTGCCGGTGTACCAGGGTTACGGCCTGTCGGAAGCCTGTTCCGTGGTGGCCATGAACAGCCCGGCGGCCAGCCGGGACAGCGCCGTGGGCAAGGTTCTGCCGCACTGCGAGCTGCGCATCGCCGATGATGGAGAAATCCTGGTGCGTGGTGCCCTGTTCAGGGGATACCTGCATCAGGAAGACTGGAATCCCCATGAGTTTCTCCCTACGGGTGACCTGGGCTACCTGGATGAAGACGGCTTTCTTCATATCCTGGGGCGGAAAAAGAACCTGCTCATCACCGCTTATGGCCGCAATATATCGCCGGAATGGCCGGAGGCGGAACTGCTGGCGGAGCCGGAAATCGCCCAGGCGGTGGTGTTTGGTGACGGCAGGCCCTGGTTGAGCGCCGTGTTGCTGCCGGCCTCACAGGCCGGGCCGGCAGCGGTGAGGCAGGCTTTGGAGCGGGTCAATTCCCGCCTCCCCGATTACGCGCGGGTGCTGGATTATGTTCCCGCCGATGAAGCCTTCAGCCCCCTGAATGGCCAGGCCACGGCCAATGGGCGCCCGCGCCGGCAAGAAATCTACCGAAACTACCGGCATCGCCTGGATGCCCTGTACCACACAGAGAACGCCCATGTTTCATGAACGGCTGCTGGCGGAAACAGAAGCCGCCAGAAACGAATTTCTTGCTATCGAGGCCATACAGCGTGGCATGAGAGGAGAAGTGTCCCTGGAAACCTATGTCGCCTTTCTTGGCCAGGCCTACCATCACGTCAAGCACACCCTTCCCTTGCTTATGGGCTGCGGCAGCCGGCTGCCCATGGAAAAGGAATGGCTGCGGGAAGCCATTGCCGAATACATCGAGGAAGAGACAGGGCACCAGGAATGGATACTCAATGACATCGCTGCCTGTGGGGCGGACAAGGAAGCCGTGCGCAACAGCCGGCCTCACCCGAGTACCGAACTCATGGTCGCCTACGCCTGGGACAGTGTGCAGCGGGGCAATCCCGTCAGCTTCTTCGGCATGGTGCTGGTGCTGGAAGGCACCAGCGTAAGCCTGGCCACCACGGCGGCACAAAGGATACAGCAGGCCCTGGGCCTGCCGGATGCGGCTTTCAGCTATCTCAGCTCCCATGGCGCCCTGGACATCGGCCACATGAAATTCTTCGAGACGCTCATGAACCGCGTGGAGGATGAAGCGGACCGTGAGGCCATCATTCACATGGCGAACATGATGTACCGCCTTTATGGCGATGTGTTCAGAAACCTGCCGCTGAATTGACAGGCAGGCATAAGAAACTTGTTTGTGAGGAGAGAGACATGAAAAAAATGATTGTCGCGGTGTTTTTTCTTGCCGCAGTCACCTTGGCGCATGCTCTGCCGCAGTCCGAGTTGGCAGAGATACAGCATGCCTGGGCAGTGGCCAATTACCAGACGCCCGAGGATGAGCAGGAGGAGGCATTCAAGAAGCTGGTGGCCAGGGCGCGCCAGCTCGTGGAACGCTATCCCGATGAAGCGGCTCCCAAGGTTTGGCTGGCCATTGTGCTGAGTACCGACGCGGGCGTGAATGGCGGGTTTGGCGCCCTGGGAAAGGTGAAAGAAGCAAAAAAGCTCCTGGAGGAAGCGGAAAAGATAGAACCGGATGTGCTCAACGGCTCCGTCTATACGTCTCTGGGCAGCCTCTACTATCAGGTTCCAGGCTGGCCCATTGCCTTCGGCAATGACAAGAAGGCCGAGCAATACCTGAAGAAGGCCCTCAGCATCAACCCCCAGGGAATCGACCCCAACTATTTCTACGCGGACTACCTGTTGGAGAACGGTCAGCCTGAAAAGGCCCTGGAATACCTGAAAAAGGCCATGGCGGCGCCTCCCCGGCCGGACCGTCCCCTGGCCGACGAGGGACGCCGAAAGGAAGTGCAGCGGGCCATGGCCCGGGCCAGAAAGATGCTGGACTGAGGGTGAACAGGATGAAACTCGAGAATACGCGTGTACTGCTCATCGGCGCGGCGGGCGGCATCGGCCGGCATCTGGCGCGGGAATTGCTGGAGGCCGGTGCGCGTCCCTGCCTCGTTGCCCTGAAAGAGGAGGAGCTGGATTCCTTGCGGCAATTCCTGGGGCTATCCGCCGGCCAGGCCTGTTTCCTCGCCGCGGATGTCACCAAGCAAGCCGACCGTGAGCGCTGCGTGCAGGCCATGCTGAAAAACCATGGGGGCGTGGACATGCTCATCAACCTGGCCGGCATCAATGCCTTTGCGCGCTACGAGGAACAGTCCGCGGAAAGCATCGAACGCATCATGTCTGTGAACGCCATTGCGCCCATGCTCATGGTTCATGCGCTGCTTCCGCATATGTTGAGGCAGGGGAAAGGGCAGATAGTGAATATTGGTTCCACCTTCGGCAGCATCGGCTTTTCCTGTTTTACCGCCTACTCCGCCAGCAAGTTTGCCCTGCGTGGCTTTTCCCAGGCCTTGCGCCGGGAACTGGCCGGCAGCGGCATAGAAGTGACCTATGTGGCTCCCCGGGGTGTGGATACACCGCTGAATCCCCCGGCGGTCTATGCCATGGCCGAAGAGCTGAACATGGCTTTCGACAAGCCGGAACTGGTGGCCAGGGAAATCCTGCAGGCCATAAAGAAGGGGTGCAAGGAAAAGTATATTGGTTTTCCCGAGTCCCTGTTTGCAAGGATTAATGGTATCTTGCCGGGTGTGGTGGACAACTCCCTGAAGAAGCAGAATGAGGTGATGAAAAAATACGCGGCAGCTGGAGGCAATCATTGAGGTTGCTTCTGGTGGAGGACGATCCCCTGCTGGGGGATGGCCTGAAACAGGGTTTGCAGGCAGAGGGATACACCGTGGATTGGCTCAGAGATGGCAGCCAGGCGCTGCATTCCCTGCTTACCGAGAACTTCGATCTGGTGGTGCTGGATCTCGGTCTGCCAGGCATGGATGGCATGGACGTACTGAAGGAAATCCGCGACAGGGGCCTGAAACTTCCCCTTCTCATACTCACAGCCAGGGACGCGGTGGGGGATCGTGTCAGTGGACTGGACCAGGGGGCAGATGATTACTTGACCAAGCCTTTTGACCTGGAAGAGCTGTCCGCCCGGCTGCGCTCCCTGCTGCGCCGCAGCCAGGACAGGGCCGCGCCGGTGCTGGCGTTTGGTGATTTGTCCCTGGACCCAGCTGCCTGGGAAGTTCATCAGGCGGGGAAAAAAGTGGCGCTTTCCCGTAAGGAGTTCACCGTGCTGCGTTACCTGCTGGAGCACCAGGGACGGGTGGTGAGCCGGGAACGCCTGGAGCAGGCGCTCTATGGCTGGGACATGGAGATAGAAAGCAACGCCCTGGAAGTCCATGTGCACAAGCTGCGCAAAAAACTGGGTGCGGATCTCATTGCCACGGTTCGGGGCGTGGGATACAGGATAGGTTGACACAACAGTCCGGGTTAATGTGGAAATACACCAATAACGCCCTCCCCCGCGTGCGGGGGAGGGTTGGGGAGGGGGTGAGCATTTCCCTCCCCCCTCTCCCTAGCCCTCTCCCCCGGCGGGGGAGAGGGAATTTCCATGTTCTGGGGTGTGGGGCTGCCCCGCATGAAAGTTAATGTGGAAATGCACCAATAACTCCCCCCCCCGCGTGCGGGGGAGGGTCGGGGAGGGGGGGAGCATTTTCCCCCCTCCCCCTAGCCCCCTCCCC
>JALVNE010000230.1 GCA_027026755.1 Sedimenticola sp.
CATGAAGCCAGTACCCGGAAATCCCTATGAAGAAACCGAGGTGTTCATCGTCGATGGCCGCCGCACGCCCCAGCTCAAGGCCCTGGGGCCACCCGGCCCCTTCCACGCCAGCGACCTGGCCGTGGGCGCGGCCCGGCAGCTGCTCCTGGCCATGCCCTTCGAGCCCCGGGAGCTGGACGAGGTGATTTTCGGCTGCGTGTCTTCCGGCCCGGACGAGGCCAATATCGCCCGGGTCATCGCCCTGCGCCTGGGCTGCGGCGACAGGGTGCACGCCATGACCGTGCAGCGCAACTGCGCCTCGGGCATGCAGGCCCTGGACAGTGCCGCGGCGCGCATTGCCAGCGGCCAGGCAGACCTGGTGCTGGCCGGTGGCACGGAGGCCATGAGTCATCATCCCGTCATGCTCGGCGAGGCCATGGTGGCCTGGCTGGCCGGGTGGAACAAGGCCCGCGGCCTGGGCCAGCGTGCAAGAATGCTGCGCAAGCTCAAACCCGCCTATCTGCGCCCGGTGGTGGCCCTGCTGCGCGGCCTCACCGATCCGGTGGTAGGCCTGTCCATGGGGCAGACGGCGGAACAGCTGGCGGAGGATTTCGGCATCAGCCGGGAAGCCATGGACCGCTACGCCCTGCGCAGCCACCAGCGCCTGGCGGCCGCCCTGGAAGCCGGTCATCTGGACGAGATGGTTCCCCTGCACGACGGAGATGGAAAGCTCCATGCGCAGGACGATGGCCTGCGTCCGGACAGCACCCTGGAAAAACTGGCCCGCCTCAAGCCCGTCTTCGACCGCCCCTACGGCAAGGTCACGGCAGGCAACAGCGCCCAGGTCACCGATGGCGCCACCTGCCTGGTACTGGCTTCGGCCCGCGCCGTGGAACGGTACGACCTGCCCGTACTGGGGCGCCTGCGCGACTGCCAGTGGGCCGGCCTGGAGCCCGCTCGCATGGGACTGGGCCCCGTCCATGCCATGGCGCCCATCATGCACCGCCGCGGCCTGGACAGCAGCGATATCGACTACTGGGAAATCAACGAAGCCTTTGCCGCCCAGGTACTGGCCTGCCTTCGGGCCTGGCAAGACGAGGACTTCTGCCGCGAGGCCCTGGATTTGCCCCAGGCCTTTCAAGCCATTCCGGAAGACCGTCTCAACGTGGACGGCGGCGGCATCAGCCTGGGGCATCCCGTGGGCGCCAGCGGCGCGCGCATCGTGCTGCATCTGCTCAAGGTGCTGGAACGGGAGAACGCCCGCCTGGGCATGGCCAGTCTGTGCATAGGCGGCGGTCAGGGCGGCGCCATGCTCATCGAGAGGAGTGCGTCATGAACAGGTATTTTCAGGTGGAAGAAGACAGGGACGGCATCGTCTGGCTGAGCTTCGACACCCCGGACAAGGCCACCAACGTGCTCACCGCCGAGGCCCTGGAAGAATTCGATACCCGGCTGGTGACCATCGCCCAGAGCCATCCCAAGGGGCTGGTCATCCGCTCCGCCAAAGAAAACGGCTTCATCGCCGGCGCGGACGTGAAAGCCTTTGCCCGCATCACGACCCCCCAGGAGGCGCAGGAACTCATCCTGCGCGCACACGACATCTTGCGCCGCCTGGAAGCCCTGTCCTTTCCCACCGTGGCCCTGATCCACGGCTTCTGCCTGGGCGGCGGCCTGGAACTGGCCCTGGCCTGCCGCTACCGCGTCGCCAGCACGGCCCCGGATACCCGCCTGGGCTTTCCTGAAGTGCGCCTGGGCATCTTCCCCGGTTTTGGCGGCAGCGTGCGCAGCACCCGCCTCATGGGCCACCTGGCCGCCATGGAACTCATGCTCAGCGGCCGCAGCCTGCACCCCAGGGCGGCACGGCGCCTGGGGCTGGTGGACCATGCCCTGCCCCGGCGTCAACTGAACAATGCCGCGCGCCATCTCATCCGGGAACAGCCCGCCGGTCGCAGACCGCCCTTGTGGCAGCGCCTGGCGGGAACGGCCCTCCTGCGTCCAGTGGCCGCCGCCCTGATGCGCCGCCAGCTGCGCAGGCGGGTGCCCAGGGAACACTATCCCGCCCCCTATGCCCTCATCGATCACTGGCGCAGGCACGCCGGCCACATGGCGGACATGTATGCCAGCGAGGCCCGTCTGGTTCCGCAACTGCTCACGGGAAAGACGGCACAGAACCTGATCCGCGTCTTCGGGCTCCAGGACGAGCTGAAAAGCCAGGCGGCGGCCAGTGATTTTCACGCCCGCCATGTGCATGTGGTGGGAGGCGGCGTCATGGGCGGCGACATTGCCGCCTGGTGCGTGCTGCGCGGCCTGCGGGTGACTCTGCAGGATCGCGGCCCGGAACTACTGGGGCGGGCCGTGAGCCGCGCCCACCAGTTGTTCCGCAAGAAATTGCGCGACCAATATCTGGTACGCGACGCCATGGACCGCCTCATCCCGGATCACCAGGGCAATGGCCTGGGCAAGGCGGACCTGGTCATCGAGGCCATCTTCGAAGACCATGAGGCCAAGCAGGCCCTGTACAGGGACATCGAGCCGCGCATGAAGGACGACGCCATCCTGGCCACCAACACCTCCAGCATCCCCCTGCAACAGCTGGGCCAAGGCCTGGCCCGGCCCGGGCGCTTCATCGGGCTGCATTTCTTCAACCCCGTGGCAAAGATGCCCCTGGTGGAAATCGTCACCACCGGGGACACCCCCGGCGATCTCATCGCCGCGGCCAGCCGCTTCACCCGCGACATCGGCAAGCTGCCCCTGCCCGTGCGCAGCCGGCCCGGCTTCCTGGTGAACCGGGTGCTCATGCCCTATCTCATGGAAGCGGTGACACTCCTGGACGAGGGCGTGGCCGCCGCCGACATCGACCGGGCCGCCACGGATTTCGGCATGCCCATGGGCCCCGTGGAGCTGGCGGACACCGTGGGCCTGGATATCTGTCTGTCCGTGGCGGAAAAGCTCGCAGACATGCTGCATGGCAAGGCGCCCGACAAGCTGCGCCGCCGGGTGGAACAGGGCCAGCTGGGGCGCAAATCCGGCCAGGGTTTCTACACCTGGGTGAAAGGCCGGCCTCAACGTGAAAAATCCACGGCCGGCCCGGATGCCCTGGCGCAGTATGGCGACCGCATGATCCTGCGCCTGATCAACGAGGCCGTGGCCTGTCTGCGCGAAGGCATCGTTGCCGGCGCCGATGAACTGGATGCAGGCATCGTCTTCGGCACCGGCTTTGCGCCCTTCCGTGGCGGCCCCATGCACTATGTACGGGAAGAAGGCGCGGAGCAATTCTTCGGCAAACTGCAGAAACTGGAATACACTTATGGTGAACGCTTCGCCCCGGATGCAGGATGGGCGCAGCTGCTGGAAGAAGAACAATGAACCCCCCCGGTTCGGGCTCCGCCCCGGACCTGGTGAAAACCAACGGAGGATGGCATGAGCAACCCACAACTCATCACCCTCGAACAAGCCCCCAACCTGGCCGCCCTGTTCCGCAAGCGCGTGGCACGCAGCCCGGATGCCACGGCCTATATCCAGTTCGATTCTGCCGACGGGAAATGGCGCGAATACAGCTGGCGGCAGACGGCGGACGAAGTGTCACGCTGGCAGCAGGCCCTGCGGGCTTCCGGGCTGAAGGCCGGCGACCGCCTGGTCATCATGTGCCACAACGCCCGGGAATGGGTGATCTGCGACCAGGCCACCCTGGGTCTGGGACTGGTGCTGGTGCCCGTATTCATGAACGACCGCGCGGACAATATTGCCTGGATCGTCAACAACTGCCAGGCCTCCGCCCTGGTCATCGAAGGGCCGGACCAGTGGCGGACTCTGGAATCCGTAGTGGACCAGCTGGACAGCATTCACAGCATCATCGCCCTCAAGCCCGTGGACGCCAACCATGAAAAACTGCATCAGCTGGCCGACTGGCTGCCGGAACAGGGAGACGGCCTCGCCGAGGAGGAATCCGCTCCCAACGAACTGGCCACCATCGTCTATACCTCCGGCACCACGGGCCGCCCCAAGGGGGTGATGCTCAGTCATCACAACATTCTGTGGAACCTGCATGCCGCCCTGCAATTCTTCGACATCGGCGCGGACAACACTTTTCTGTCCTTCCTGCCCCTGTCCCACACCTTCGAGCGCACCGTGGGCTATTACCTGGCCATGGCCTGCGGCTGCGCCACGGCCTACAACCGCGCCATTCCCCAGCTGGCCGAAGACCTGTCCATCATCAAGCCCAGCCTGATGATCTCCGTGCCGCGCATCTTCGAGCGCATCTACGGACGCATCATGGAC
>JALVNE010000231.1 GCA_027026755.1 Sedimenticola sp.
ACGACATTCAGCTTGTCTTCCTGAAGCGGAACAAACTTTCAATAGTTATTTCTACTTTGGTAGAATGCTTGTTGAGCAAGTTTATTGTATTAGTTGGCTCAGGTGTACGATATTTACGCTTTGTTGAGTTGCTGTGTAGTGTGAAGTGACAGAAGTCCGTTCAAATTTGTTGAGAACGTTTATGAGCAAACTATTTCTACCTTACAAAAGACTGGGGAATCATGATATCTCAACCGATCTTTTTCCATTGAAGTATGAAAATATCAGCAAAGCTGTTTCCTACATCAATTTGAAAAACGCTTCGAACCCATTATCTATCTTCCTCTTGCAAACAACTATATTGATTTGATGCAGTTACAACTGTCTAATAAATTTTATGAACCCATCCACATTCATGATAGCAAAATTCTTGTGACCCTCTACTTTCGCAGTCAGAGAAAGCAACGCGATGTAATAAGGAAAATTAAATTGAAAATCTGAAATATGACAACATCAAAAGCAAAGCGTTTTTTACAATAAAGCAGAGGGAACTAGAGTTTGTAGAGGCAAAACAAAATATGAGATCACATGAGATCGCAATGAGCGTGCTCTCACCAGTTTTGATGCTGGGAAGCTGGCATATACATCCTTGAGCTGGTTTGAAATGTTTTCATCATCAATCGCACGGATGTCTGCCGGTGTATAGCTTGTGACGGACCCGACCACAGTCCTGGAGGTAGGCCCAATTCCGCGTCTTCTTCCGTCAACTTCTCCTCGTCCGACTCGGGCAGCTCCAGCGATCGGATTTGGAGCAACACAGAAATAAGACATTGTAAATATTTTCAATTTTCTTGGAGTTTAGACCATCCTACTCCGCATTTATGCATAGTGTGGACTTGAAGGGGATGTAAATCAAGTTGTTTCGAGATGACATTAAGAATAACTTGCTCCTTTAAGGTTAACCGCTACCTTTGAGCTAATGCCCGGTCCTAGCGCAGACCGAATGATACATAGAATGTACGCAATTTGGAGGCTTGGTGAGACCCCGCTTAAGTTTCCGCTCCGAAGAGCCACGAGCACACACACATGCGTCCCCAGCCCACTTCGGCCCAGACACACCGTCAAAGTAGACAAGGTAGACGGGGTTATTACAACGAAGTGCAAGTTTAACACGATCAAAAATTCATGTCATCTCTTCAGATAAATTTGGTAAGATATTATGCTTCTAGCCTCTGCGTCTCACAAACTACATGAGAGCAAGAGGAGGTAGATCTAAGCCAACCTACCTCAGGTTTTCGCTAGAA
>JALVNE010000232.1 GCA_027026755.1 Sedimenticola sp.
GGCATGGTGGGTGGGGGCATCTTTTCGGTGTTGGGACTGGCTATTGCGCAGGCCGGCCATGCTGCGCCGCTGGCTTTTGCCCTGGGTGGTGTGATCGCCCTGTTGACCGGGTACTCGTACGCCCGGCTGGGTCTGGTTTTCCGCTCCGATGGCGGCAGTTTCACCTATCTGGAGAAAGCATTCAGGCCGCCCGCTATCGCCAGAATCGGTGGCTGGCTGCTGCTGGCAGGCTATATCGGCACGATGAGCCTGTATGCTTTTACCTTTGGCGTCTATGGCACTGCGATGCTGGGCGGGGACGGCAACGTGGCCATGCATCATCTGCTGCAGTCATTTGTGCTGCTGCTGTTCCTCGGGATCAATCTCTACGGTGTGCGCGAAACGGGTAATACCGAGTTACTGATCGTTACCGCCAAGGTGCTGATTCTGCTTCTGTTCGCGGTCATCGGACTAATCACTATCAAGCAGGATCACCTGTTACCCCTGTTCAATCAGGGTGGACAGGGGGTATTGATGGCGGCTGCATTGATCTTCGTGGCCTATGAGGGGTTCGAGCTAATCCCCAATGCGGTCAATGAGATGGATGACCCGCAACGCAACCTGGTGCGGGCGATTATGTGGTCCATAGTTATCACCATCATTATCTATATTACGGTATCGCTGGTGGCGGTGGGCAACCTGCTGCCGGAACAGGTAGTCCGCTACAAAGAGTATGCATTGGCCATGGCGGCCAAACCGTTTCTGGGGGAGGCGGGTTTTCTGTTGATTGGTCTGGCAGCGCTATTTTCCACCGCTTCCGCGATCAATGCCACTATGTTTGGCACGGCACGTCTGGGTAGTGTCATGGCTGGCAGTCGGGCGCTTCCCCGGGCGTTTGGCTTTCGGCGCAAGCAGAACAATATTCCCTGGGTCAGTTTGCTGATTATTGCTGCGATTACCCTGCTGTTCGTTAACACCAGTGATTTGACGCTGATCTCCTCTTTTGCCAGTGCCACTTTTCTGTTGATATTTGCAGCAATCAACCTTTCTGCCTTGCGGCTGCGCAAACAGATCGGCATCGGTGTTTTCAGCACGCTGAGTGGTCTGCTGCTTTCTCTGGCTTCATTAGGGGCGTTGTTGGTCTATCTTTGGCAAAGCGACGCGGCCAGCCTGATTAAATTGGCATTTATCTATATCGGTGTGTTGCTGGCCGAGCTGCTGTTTAGCAGCGGCCTGCTCGCTGCAAGAACGAAAAAATAATCGTAACTATTCAGCTCACCCCTGAAATTCGCCATCTCTGCG
>JALVNE010000233.1 GCA_027026755.1 Sedimenticola sp.
CGACCGTGGGCGGCACCCCGGCCATGGAGAACAGGATGAGCATCATCATCAGCGCCAGCCAGGGGCTGCGCTGGTTCAGGCCCTTGAGGTCATGAATATACTCGGCTTCCACGCCCTTGCGGCTGAGAATGGCCAGCAGGCCAAAGCCGCCCACGGCGGTGAGCGCGTAGATGATGGTGTAGAACATGGCAGAGGTATAACCCTTGCCCGCGCCAGCCAGCAGACCCAGGAAAACGAAGCCCACATGAGAGATGGTGGAATAGGCCAGCATGCGCTTGATGTTGTCCTGTACCAGGGCCACGATGTTGCCCAGGGCCAGGGACAGCACGGCGAGAATCACCAGCATGCCCTGCCAGCCTTCCCAGCCCATGTCCGGTCCCAGGCCGCCCAGACCCTGGACGAGGATGCGCATGGCCATGGCGAAGGCGGCGATCTTGGGCACGCTGCCCAGGAAGGCCGTCACCACCACGGGCGCACCCTGATAGACATCCGGCGCCCACATGTGGAAAGGCACGGCACCAAACTTGAAGGCAATGCCGATGAGCACGAACACCAGGCCAAAGGTGAGCACGGTCTTGTCCGTCTCGCCACTGGCGATGGCCTTGGCCACGCCGGCAAAATCCAGCATGCCCGTGCCGCCATAGAGCATGGAGATGCCATACAGCAGCATGCCGGAGGCCAGGGCGCCAAGCACGAAATATTTCATGGCTGCCTCGGAACCGGCTTTCGAACGGTTGTCGAAGGCCACCAGGGCATAAAGACTCAGGGCCAGCAGTTCCAGGCCCAGATAAAGGCTGAGGAAGCCGGCGGCAGACACCATGATCATCATGCCCAGAATGGCCATCATGCCCAGGATGTAGAACTCGCCCTTGAACAGGCCCCGCTCCACCAGGTAGGAACGCGCATAGACGAAGGCGAAGATGCCCACGCTCAGCAGGGAGATCTTCAGTAGATCGCTCATGGCGTCACGCACATAGGCGCCGTACAAGAGAGTTTGGCTGTGCTCGCTGCCGCTGGCCATGACCGCGGCAATGGTGGCCACCAGGGCCGCCAGGGACAGGCCATAGGTGAAGAAGCGTTTTGCCTGGTCCAGAAACAGGTCGATGATCAGGATCACGGCAATGGCCGACAGCAGCACGATTTCCGGCAGCAGGGGTAACAATGTCGATGCGTTGTATTCCATCAGATCGAGCCCTTAGAGTTTGGAGACGGCAATGTGGTTGACCAGGTTGGTGATGGACGCGTCCATGACCTTCACCAGAGGCTCGGGCCACAGGCCCAGGGCCAGCACGGCAAGGCTCAGGGAAGCCAGCACCAGCACTTCGCGTTTGTTCACATCCTGCAGGGCGGCGACACGCTCATTGCCGACATCGCCGAAAATCACGCGCTTGACCATCCACAGGGTGTAGGCGGCGCCAATGATAAGGGTGGTGGCGGCCAGGAAGGCAAACCAGAAATCGGCGCGGAAGCTCGCCAGAATGACCATGAACTCGCCCACGAAACCGGAGGTGCCCGGCAGGCCGGCATTGGCCATGGCGAAGAACACCATGAAGGCCGCGAACCAGGGCATGGTATTTACCACACCGCCATAATCGGCAATCTCACGGCTGTGCATGCGGTCATAGAGCACGCCCACGCACAGGAACATGGCGGCGGAGATGAATCCATGAGACACCATCTGCACCATACCGCCCTGCACGCCCAGGATGGCGCCTGTGTGCACCTCGGGATTGGCGGCAATGGTGAACACGACGAAGAAACCCAGGGTGACGAAACCCATGTGGGCGATGGATGAATAGGCGATGAGCTTTTTCATGTCCTTCTGCACCAGAGCCACGAAACCGATATAGACCACGGCGATGAGCGACATGGCGATGATCAACCAGTCCAGGTGATGACTGGCGTCGGGCGTGATGGGCAGGCTGAAGCGCAGGAAACCATAGCCGCCGATCTTCAGCATGATGGCCGCCAGAATCACGGAACCACCGGTGGGCGCTTCCACGTGAGCGTCGGGCAACCAGGTATGCACCGGCCACATGGGCACCTTCACCGCAAAAGCCGCAAGGAAGGCCAGGAAGATCAGAATCTGTTCCGTCAGGCCCAGCTTCAGGGTATGGAAACCCAGGATCTCCATGCTGCCGGACTGGAAGTACATGTACACCAGGGCCACCAGCATGAACACCGAGCCCAGGAAGGTGTAGAGAAAGAACTTGATGGTGGCATACACCCGGTTTGGCCCGCCCCAGATGCCGATGATGAGGAACATGGGGATGAGCATGGCCTCCCAGAACACATAGAACAGCATGGCGTCCAGGGCGGCGAATACACCCACCATGACCCCTTCCATGATAAGAAAGGCCGCCATGTACTGGGAAGGCTTGTACTGAATCACCTGCCAACCGGCGATGACCACCAGGATGGTGATGAAGGTGGTGAGCAGGATCAGGGGCATGGAGATGCCGTCAACCCCCAGGTGATAGTTCACCTTGAAGCTCTCGATCCAGGGGATATTCTCCTCGAACTGCATGGCCGCCGTGGAGGCATCGAAGCCCGTCCACAGAGGAATGCTGATAAGGAAAGTCAGCACCGCTACCGCCAGGGCCAGCCAGCGGCTCACGTTGGGCGCCTTGTCACCGCTGAACAGGACCAACAGGCCGCCCAGGACAGGCAACCAGATAACTGCACTCAAAATTGGCCAATCTGCACTCATTATCTTCTATCCAAATCCATGTCAGCGAATCACGAACCAGTACACCAGGCCCAGCAGGCCCAGGATCATGGCGATGGCATAGTGATACAAATAACCGCTCTGCAACCAGCGCAGGGTCTGGCCCAGCAGGCCCAGGCTGCGCGCCGAGCCGTTCACCGCAATCCCGTCGATGACCGTGCGGTCGCCGACGATCCACAGACCCTTGCCCAGCAGCAGGCTGCCCTTGGCGAACACCGCCTGGTTGAACTCGTCGAAACCGTATTTGCGGGTGAGCAGGCCGTACAGCCAGTCGAAACGTATGGCCAGGTTGCGGGCGATCTCCGGCTTGAGCATGTACACATAGTAAGCCGTGGCCAGGCCAGCCATGGCCAGCCAGAACGGCAGCGCCATCAGGCCATGGCCGATGAAGCCAATCTGGTTGTGGTAGTGCTCGCCAATCTCACCCAGGGTATCGTGAGCGGAAGCCACATGCAGCACGCCCTTGAAATAGTCACCGAACAACATGGGCTCGATGGTCATCCAGCCGATGATCACCGAAGGGATGGCCAGCAGTATCAGCGGCACGGTGACCACGGCGGGCGACTCCTTGATGTGTTCCTTCGCATGTTCGTCCCTGGGGCCTTCACCGTGGAAGACGATGAAATACAGGCGGAAGGAATACAGGGCGGTGACGAACACGCCAGCCACCAGCAGCCAGTGAGCATAGCCCGCTCCGGCGATCTGCGCATGATCCACGGCCTCGATGATGGCGTCCTTGGAGAAGAAGCCCGAGAAGCCGGGGAAACCAATCAGGGCCAGGTTGCCCAGCAGGAAGGTGATCCAGGTGATCTTCATATACTTGCGTATTCCCCCCATGTTGCGGATGTCCTGGTCATGGTGCATGCCGATGATCACGGAACCCGCCGCGAGGAACAGCAGGGCCTTGAAGAAGGCATGGGTCATGAGATGGAACAGGCCCGCGGCATAGGCCGAGGCCCCCAGGGCCGCCACCATGTAGCCCAGCTGGGACAAGGTGGAATAGGCGATGACCCGCTTGATGTCGTTCTGCACGATGCCAACGAGGCCCATGAAGAAGGCCGTGGTGGCGCCGATGACCAGCACGAAGCTCAAAGCCGTCTCGGACAACTCATACAGAGGCGACATGCGCGCCACCATGAAGATACCGGCGGTGACCATGGTGGCGGCGTGAATCAGGGCGGAGATGGGCGTGGGGCCTTCCATGGAATCCGGCAGCCACACATGCAGGGGAACCTGGGCCGACTTGCCCATGGCGCCGATGAACAGCAGAATGCAGATCACTGTCATCAATGACCACTGGCTGCCACCCCAGATGCTGATGGTCTGTCCGGCCTTGGCCGGCGCAGCGTCGAATACCTGGGCGTAATCCAGGCTGCCAAAGTACATGGCCACGGCGGCGATGCCCAGGATGAAGCCGAAATCCCCTACCCGGTTCACCAGGAAAGCCTTCATGTTGGCAAAGATGGCCGACTCCC
>JALVNE010000234.1 GCA_027026755.1 Sedimenticola sp.
CCGCGTTTCTCGTGCAGATGGACCCCTATGTCTCGGATGTGCATCTGTTCGTGAACAACCCGTCGCTCAGCGTCACCAAGACCGCCACCCTGACCACGGACAACGGCACCGCCGGCGTGGCGGACGCAGGGGATGTCATCACCTATGCCGTGAGTGTTCAGAACACCGGCAACGTGACCCTGAGCGGCCTGAGCGTGAGCGATGCCATGGCGCCCGGCGGCACAGTGACTTGCCCGTCCACGACCATCGCGCCAAATGCCACGGTGTCCTGCAACAGCTACACCCACACGGTCACCCAGGCGGAAGTGGACGCGGGCAACGCCATCACCAACACGGCCAGCGCCAGCGCGAACGACCCCGGCAACAACGCCGTGACCGGATCGGACAGCACTTCCACCAACGTGGCAGTGGCCAGTGCGGCACTCAGCGTCACCAAGACCGCCACCCTGACCACGGACAACGGCACGGCCGGCGTGGCGGACGCAGGGGATGTCATCACCTTCGCTGTCAGCGTCCAGAATACCGGCAACGTGACCCTGAGCAGTCTGACGGTGAGTGATCCCATGGCCGCCGGTGGAACCCTGAGCTGCACGCCCACGACCCTGACGCCGGGCGCGACGGCTTCCTGCAACAGCTACACCCATACCGTCACCCAGGCGGAAGTGGACGCGGGCAACGCCATCACCAACACGGCCAATGCCAGCGCGAACGATCCCGGCAACAACGCTGTGACCGGATCGGACAACACCTCCACCAATGTAGCTGCCCGCAACCCCGTCATCGGTATTGCCAAGCAGGTTGGTACGACTGTGGACAACGGAAATGGCAGTTACACCACCACCGTTACCCTGACCCTGGAGAACCTGGGCAATGTGGTCTTGAGCAATGTTCAGGCGGTTGATGATCTGAGGGGAGTGTTCCCCAGCCCGGTGACCTTCAGTGTCAGTAATGTTCAGGCCACGGGTGGATTGACGGTCAACAGCGGCTACGATGGCGCCACTGACACCAATCTGCTGGCTGGCACGGACACTCTGGCCATTGGCGCCACGGCGACAGTGAGTTTTGATATCACCTTCATGCCCAATGGTGTGCCCGGGCCGTTCAACAACAGCGCCACTGCCAGCGGTCAGGGGCCAGGTGGCGGTTCCACCACCGATGCTTCGGACAATGGCAATAATCCCGATCCCGATGGTAACGGTAATCCCGGTGACCAGGGTGAAAATGATCCCACGCCGATTGATTACCAGGGCGCCAACGGAGCAG